>JAKLHX010000119.1 GCA_022709925.1 Candidatus Margulisiibacteriota bacterium | reverse complement strand
CTTTCAGGGACATCAAAGACATTGCTCGGTGATGTAAGCCAAAACATACTCGCGGCTTCTTTCAAGACCCAATGGGGAACGATAGGAATAGGGTTCACAGACCTGAACGCTAACGGATCGCTGCCCACGGCAAGGCAATCGTCCGTGACCGGAAGGATAATAATAGACCCTTCGGCCGAAGCTATGGGATACGACAACAACGTGTTGGTCGTTTCTTATGCCAAGAGGATCAATTATCAGGGGGACCTGGCTCTCGGTATAAGCTTAAAGAACTACAACCAAAGCATCTCGGGGAACCAAAGCTCTACGCGCGGCACGGCAATGGACCTTGATATAGGCGCGGTATACTGCCCTGAAAAAATAGAATGGCTGACAGCAGGGTTCTCATACCAGAACCTGCTCGGCTCTAAATTGAAATGGGGCGGCGATTCAAGCGCGCAGGACAGTCTCGCCGGCGCGTTAAGATTGGGCGGACAGGCGCACCTCATAGGAAAAGATTCCGTCTTTGACGAGAGATACGGCCAAGACCTTATAGGAGCACTCGACTTGGAACTGCCAAGACAATCGCTTTCTTCGTCCGGCATGCTGCTGCACGCGGGGGTCGAATGGAAACCTGTGAAACAACTGGCCGTAAGATTTGGACTCGACCAAAATTCAGGCTCCACTGACATCAACTACGGCATCGGTCTTGAGCAGTCCGAGTTCAGGTTCGACTATGCTTACAAACCTGACCCCGCTGATGGCAACAACTGCCACATGTTCACGCTGTCATACAGCCCGGAACCGGAAAGACCAAAACCGGGTAAAAGGTCCGGCGCTTACGGGTTAAAAATAGTCTCCCCCGCGAACCAGACATCCACATCGTCCGAAACGATAAAAATAGACGGGATCATTGAGAACGCGCACGCTATATCTGCAGTAAAGATCAACGGGATAGATGTCATGCCGCTTGTTACAGGAAATTCTTTCGAAGCGTTCTGGTATCCCCTGCCCTTCGGTCCGAACGTATTAAGCGTTGAAGCGATAGTAACATCGCCTGAAAGCGGACGTGTCATGTCGCAACTAGAGATCCTGAGGACAAAGGATATAAAGGACGTAAAGAACGACTATTTCGCTAAAGACCCCATTGTATATCTGAACAATCTTAATCTTATGATGGGATATTCCGACGGCTCCTTTAAACCCGAACAACCTATAACCAGAGCGGAACTCGTCACTCTGCTCGTAAAAGCAAAAGGATTAAAAGCAGGGGTCGCATCCTCCCAGGAGTTCAAAGACCTTCCGAAGACACATTGGGCATCGGATTTCGCAAAGGCCGCGGCCGCGAACAACCTTGCCACGGGATACCCGGACGGTTCGTTCAAGCCCGGAAAGAACGTGACAAGAGCGGAAGCCGCGGTCATAATAACAAGGTTCGCAGGATACGGCCTGGTATCGGCCGAGATATCCCCCTATCTTGATGTGGCGATAAACAATTGGGCGATAAAGAACATAACAGCGGCAAAACGGAACGACCTGCTCAAATACATAAACAAGAATTATTTCGAACCTAACAAGAACATAACCAGAGGCGAAGTCGCCTATATGATCTCAAAGACCCCGTTGATATCATCGTCCATAGAAGCGATATTCAAGGCCGCTCCTACTGCTGAAGCAAAAGTAAAGGCCGAATACATAAGGCTCCTGCCTCTTCCGGAAAGGACAGAAACCGCATATAGTTCCGTTCTCATAGCGGGGGACATCATCTCAAGCGAAGTAAAAGAATTGTCTGTGAACACTGAAAAGATTAAGGTCTACAGCGACACGAAGTCTTTCTCTACAATGGTCAGATTAAAACAAGGAACGAACTCTCTTGAGGTGACCGCGAAAGACAAGAACAGGAAAGACCTGTTAAAGATAGACCGGATCATACACAAGAAATAGCTTTTTTGGCCTTCTTCCGAAGCTCTGCGACTGAAGAATCATTGATGATCACTATATCCGCTATATTCTTATAATATGTTGCCGATAACTGTGACCGTATGATCCCTTTTGCCTTATCCGGAGAAACGCCCCTTTTCTTGACCAGCCTGAACATCCTGGACTTTTTATTCGCGATCACACTTATAACGGTGTCACCAAGGCCGGAAAGCCTCAATTCTTTGAACAATGCCGCATTGACCGCTATTTTTTTATGACGAGAACCACTTATTTTTTCTTTTATGGCTTTATGTATCTTAGGATGAGAGAGCGAATTCAGAGCCTTAAGAAGTTTTGCGTTACCGAACACCAGTTCCCCCAGCGCCCGTCTGTCCACCCGCCCACGCGGCGCGACCTCGGGACCAAATATCCGCCTTATTTTTGAGGCGTTGTCACGCAAGACCTGATGTCCCAGCGTATCGGCATCAATAATATAAAATCCGCTGTCCCTGAACACCTTACAGACCTCATTTTTCCCTGAAGCTGCAGGCCCCGTGACAACAACGATCTTTTTACCTTTCATATTGGATAAATGATAGCATAAAGTCTTTATTTTTTTGCCGTTCTTATTCTTATGGTCTTTCCGTCGCTGGTCATAGTGACGGCCCCGTCAATATCGGTCCTGTAAAGCTTCGAACCGAGGCTGTTTACTATATTTATAGCGCGCGGGCTTGGATGCCCATATCTATTCACCCTGCCTACGGATATTACCGAAATACTCGGCCTGACCCTGCCAAAGAAATCGTCGCCCGTCGAAGTGGAACTGCCGTGGTGGCCGATCTTTATAACATCGCTTTTCAGGGCTATTCCCCTCGCAAGGATGGCGGATTCTTCTTCAAATCCCGCATCCCCCATAAAAAGAAAGGATGTCCTGCCATAAACGAGCCTTAGGACCACGGAGTTGTTGTTCAGGTCCCTGCCGGAATTCTCGCCTTCTCCGAACGGGGCCAAAACCGTTGCCGCCGCGCTGCCAAGAAAAAACTTTTGTCCGGACTTTGCCACGGTATATTTTATCCTGTTCTTCTCGACCAGCTTAAGGAAATTAATATAGTAAGCGGATGTATGCGGAAGACCTATATCAAGGACTTGGGATATTTTTACGTTATTCATGATATAAGGCAGTCCCGCGACATGGTCATCATGCGGGTGCGTCAGGACGAGCAGGTCGATATTGTTCACGCCCATTTTCTTTAAGAAAGGCAGGACCACTGACTTTCCTGCCTTAGAAGTCCCTCCGTCTATCAGGAGCGTCTTGCCTTCAGGCGACCGGATGAATATCGAGTCGCCCTGTCCGACATCAAGCACCGTAACGGAAAGGTCTTTTCCTGCAAGTACTATGGGGGCAAATAAAAGCAAAAACAGAACAACCGCGGCAGGCCGTTTTATATAGGAAAAGAAAGTCCGCACACCGTTCTTCTTTATCATTTCAATAAACCATATTAACACGGCGAAATATGAGAAAACAAAAAAGGCGTTCGGTTGAGAGACATATACGCGGGCGAACGGAAAAGAAGAAAAAAACGCCACAGAAAGGTCCAGGAAGAACAAAAGGCTTACTAGCACCTTTCCCAGCATCCATGCTGCGGGATAAAAGACAACGGACAGGAACGCGCATATAAAGCCGGCAGTCGTGATAAGCTCCGCCAAAG
>JAKLHX010000118.1 GCA_022709925.1 Candidatus Margulisiibacteriota bacterium | reverse complement strand
CACAGCAGGGATTACGCGGTCGCGAATGTGATAATAGAATGATGGAAGCCGTAACGTCTAAACAAATGTATGACATCGACCGCCGGGCCGTCGAAGAAACGGGCATCCCGGAAATAGTCCTCATGGAAAATGCCGGGGTAAAAATATTTGAGTCAATAAAAGAGTCCTTCGGGCTTCCGCGGGCGGTCTGCGTGATATCAGGACGCGGCAACAACGGCGGCGACGGAGCGGTAGTTGCCAGGCATTTAAGCAACGCTGGCTGCGATGTCCGATTCTTTATATTAGGCGGTAAGAACGACCTGAAAAACAGTCCGAAAACGAATGTTTCCATACTCGAAAAGATCGGCATAAGAATAAATGAATTGACCAAAGCAGATGACATGACTTATCTGGAAGAGACGCTGAAGACCTGTGATCTGGTAATAGATGCCATATTCGGGATAGGATTAAAAAATGATGTCTCCGGCATAAGCAAAGATACGATAGATCTGGTCAACAAGAACAAAAGGCACTCTGACAACAAACAGAATTATCGGGTAGTATCCATAGACATCCCTTCCGGTATCGATGCCGACAGCGGACAAATAAAAGGCGCCTGCATAAACGCGGATATGACCGTAACGATGCATCTTCCAAAGACAGGGATGCTCGTTTCTCCCGGATTGGATAACACCGGAAAGTTGGTTGTCGCGGACATAGGGATACCGTACGCGGCCGCAAACACAAAACATCCGTCAGGCCGGTTCACGACCGCTAATACGATAAAAGGATTGTTCAAATTCAGGAAGACCGACGCGAACAAAGGAAGTTACGGAAAAATACTTTTGATCGCCGGTTCCACAGGAATGGCAGGAGCAGCTATCATGTGTGCCAGAGCGGCTCTAAGATCAGGGGCAGGACTTGTGTATCTTTCGGTGCCAAAAGCCATACAGAATTATGTGAACTGCACGGTCCCGGAAGCGATAACACTGTCGGATCTGTCCGTCTCAAAAATAAAGGCCATGGGACTTGATGCGATAGCTATAGGCCCGGGCCTTGGTCTTTCAAAAAAAAGGTTCGTTAAGGACCTGATAAAAGCGGACCTGCCTGTCCCATTGGTGATCGATGCCGATGCATTAAACTCCATATCAGACGCTCCTCTTGTCCTTAAGTCCAGGAAAAATCCTACGATAATAACGCCTCATCCGGGAGAATTGTCCAAGATGATGAAATTATCCGTAAATAAGATACAGGAAAATCGTGTAGAAGCTGCTTTAAAAGCCGCTGCTACCTATAAAACGATCGTCATATTAAAAGGCGCGAATACGGTCGTTGCGGACCCTGCGGGAGAATATCATATAAACACTACCGGCAACCCTGCGATAGCCGCTGCAGGAATGGGAGATGTCCTTACAGGAATGATAACCGCCTTGATAGGGCAGGGCATAACGACCGAAGATGCCGCTATCTCCGGGGTTTTCCTTCATGGCGCGGCAGGGGATGTGGTAGCATCGCTGAAAGGCGAAACAGGTATCATCGCCGGGGATATAATAGAAGCATTACCCTATCTTATGAAAGGGCTCTCTAAATGATCGATAAAGAAAAGTTCATTGATCCTATAGGCAAATACACGCTTGGATTCCTTGAAGAAACCGGCGCCCTTTTCTCCCTTTTTTGGGAAACCATCAAGACAATATCCCGCTCAAAGATAAATCTAAAGAATACTTATGAACAGATGGTGCGCATAGGCATTGAGTCCATACCGGTATCCGTGATAACAGCTTTGTTCGTCGGAATGGTGTTCGCCGTACAGATAGCTACTGAATTCACTAAATTCGGGGCAGGCAAGATGGTAGGAGGCGTAATGGCGATCGCTGTCGCCAGAGAATTGGCGCCGATACTTACCGCCGTCGTGCTGGCCGGCAGGGTAGGGGCGGCGATGGCGGCGGAACTTGGCACAATGAACGTAACACAGCAGATAGACGCGATGTATTCGCTCGGCACGACCCCTATCAGGTTCCTGGTGATCCCAAGATTCATCGCTTCCTGCATTATGTTCCCCGTACTTACCATGTTCGCTGATATAGTGGGGTTCGTCGGCTCATATCTTATATGTGTGTATGTGGCACAGATAAGCTCCGGAGGATATATGGAGACCGCGGAACAATTCTTAAAAATAGCGGATGTCATGGGCGGTTTGTTCAAAGCGATCATTTTCGGCGGAGCTATAACGATAATCGCCTGTTATAAAGGACTTTCGGCTAAGAACGGGGCCAAAGGTGTCGGAGAAGCTACCACAAGCGCTGTCGTCGTAGCGCTTATAACGGTGTTCATAGCCAATTATTTCATGTCGGTGGCGTTATTCAAATGATAAAGATACAGAACTTAACGAAAAGGTTCGCGGACAAGACCGTCATAGAGAATATGACAATGGACATCCCTGACGGCCAGAAACTCGCGGTAATAGGACCTTCGGGTTGCGGTAAAAGCACTCTTTTAAGGCTGCTGATATGTCTTTTGGCCCCTACCGGCGGAAAAATATTGGTGGACGATGTTGATATAAACCGGCTAAAAGAGTATGACCTTATGAAGCTCCGAAGGAAGATCGGAATGGTATTTCAGAGCTCTGCGCTGTTTGATTCGATGAACATATTTGAGAATGTGGCTTTTGGTCTCCGCCAACAGGAAAAACACCCTCCGGAAAATTATATAAAAGAGAAAGTTAAAGAAAAGCTCAAGATGGTCGACCTGGACGGCACTCAGGAATATCTTCCTTCGGAGCTTTCAGGCGGAATGCAAAAAAGGATCAGCCTCGCACGGGCTATCGCCACCGATCCTAAAATAATACTCTATGATGAACCGACAACCGGACTTGATCCGATAACATCCACCAATATAGAGGACATGATCAACAAGATGAACAAGGAACTTAACGTGACCTCTATAATAGTCACGCACCAGTTGTCTACTATTTTCAGGACAAGTGATAGAATAGTTATGTTGCATGAAGGTCGTCTCATAGAATCAGGCAGTGTTGAACAGACAAAGGCAAGCGAGAACCCTATAGTCAGGAACTTTATAAAAGGAGGACTACCGTAAAATGTCTCAACAGGCAAAAGTAGGATTGGTCGTGCTTATAGCCGTGGCGCTTTTAGGCATGGTAGTCACATGGAAAAGCTCTCTTCTTCTAAAATTCAGCGGCTATGAAATGACGGGATCATTTGAGAACATCGAAGGTCTTACGGTAGGCTCCGAAATAAGATACAGAGGGTTCAAGGTCGGAAAAGTAATGCGCATAGATCCGGGTCCCGAGGACATAAAAGTATACTGCAATATAGACAAGGATATAAAATTCCCGTCAGATTCATCTCTCAGGATCGCTTTCGACGGGCTTGTGGGGCTAAAGTTCCTTGAAATAAGGCCCGGAAAATCGGCGGATATCTACAAAAGCCCTCAATTGCTGTTCGGACAAAGGACTTCAGGGATAGTCGATTTTGTGGACCTCGGGGCACAGAACCTTGTCGAGACCAAGAAGATCCTTCTTGCCATAAAGAACATCATCGAACGTCCGGACATACAGCAGGCCTTCATGAACGCGGTGTTCAACGTGGAAAAGCTCACCGAACAGCTCAAGATAGCGGCTGAATCAGTGAACCGCATAGTCGCGGACAAGGATTTTCAGAACAACTTCAAAGGGACCGTTGCTTCGACGAACCAGACGCTGTCATCGGCAAATCAGTTCTTTGAAGGGTTCAGCAGCATAAAGGTAAAAGC
>JAKLHX010000117.1 GCA_022709925.1 Candidatus Margulisiibacteriota bacterium | reverse complement strand
TGCGGCAACGGCCTCATGTGAAAGGTTCGGTTCATAATCACGCAGCCACCTGTGGTCAAGGATGACAACCCCTTCCACACCAAGCTTTTGCGCTTCTTCTTTTATCTCTACAAGCCGGGATATATCGGCAGGATCGAATATCACGATAAGCTCGCCGACCTCTTTGAATTCGACGCCTATCTCTTTTGCCAGTTCACGGATTATTTTATTCCCCTGGACGCATAGCTTCCCCTTTAATGAGGTCGATGGGTTCTGTGTCCCGGGATGGATTATGCCGCTGTTTGATTTTGAAACACCGAACGCGAGCTCTGCCTCTTTTTCAAGAATTGCGATCTTTAAACGGTATCTTGAAAGTTCGCGGGCGATGGCAGTCCCCGTTACTCCGCCGCCGATGATGATGATGTCGTATATTTTTGTCATTTAGTTCTAAGATGCAAGCGTTTTTCGAACTGCATTGGCCCAACCAGAATAAAGTTCTTTAGAGTATCTTCCTTTCATTTTTGCGGTAAAAGCCTTATCCATTTTCCAGCATTTTCTTATTTTTTCAGAATTCTTCCAAATCCCTATAGCCAGACCCGCAAGATAAGCGGCCCCAAGAGATGTTGTTTCTATTATCTTTGGCCTTATCACTTTCGCGCCCAGAATATCTGCCTGGAATTGGCAGATAAAGTCACTGGCGGAAGCTCCGCCGTCAACCTTCAGAGATCTTATGTTCATTCCCGAATCTTTTTGCATGGCAAGAAGAATATCCTTTGTCTGATAACACATTGCTTCATTCGCCGCTCTCGCCAGGTGCTCGCGCCTTGTACCCCTGGTAAGCCCGGTTATTATACCCCTGGCGTTCTGGTCCCAGTAAGGAGCGCCAAGACCGACAAACGCGGGAACAAAATATACGCCTTCATTATCTTTGAGCAAAAGAGACATCCTGTCTGCTTCCGGAGATCTGCTTATTATTTTTAATCCATCGCGCAGCCACTGGATAGCCGCACCCGCTATAAAGACCGAACCTTCAAGCGCAAAGCATGGTTCGCCTTTTTCATCACAGGCAAGAGTCGTTATAAGTCCCGCTCTTGATATCCTGAACTTTTTCCCGGTATTAAGCAGCATAAAACAGCCTGTACCGTAAGTATTTTTTACTTCGCCAGCACTGAAACATGTTTGTCCGAATAACGCAGCCTGCTGGTCCCCGGCTATTCCGGTTATAGGAATACCCGCCGGCAATCTGCCGATCTTGACCGTCTCACCGAAATATCCGCTGGATCTTTTTACTTTGGGAAGGATGGATGAGGGAATCCTGAAAAACCTCAAAAGCTTTCCGTCCCACTTCTTCTTTCTTATGTTGAACAGCATTGTGCGCGAAGCATTCGTATAATCAGTCGAATGCTCTTTCCCGCCGGTTAATTTCCACAATACCCAGCTGTCCGTCGTTCCAAACTTCAGCTCCTGCCTGCCGGCAGGCACGGCTTCAGACTTCAGCGCTTCAGCTCTCTTCAATATCCACTCGATCTTGGTCGCTGAAAAATACGCGTCAACAGGAAGTCCCGTGTTCCTCTTTATGTGATCAACAATACTCTTTTTCTTTTTTATCTGTTCGCAACGCGGCGCTGTACGCCTGCACTGCCATACTATGGCGTTGTAGACAGGCTTGCCTGTCTTGCCGTCCCAGATCACAGTCGTTTCGCGCTGATTAGTGATGCCTATGGCCGCGATATCATTGGGCCTTACTTTTTTCAATACACTTTGTATGGCTTTATTTACACTGCCCCATATCTCTTCAGGATCATGTTCTACCCATCCGGGCTTTGGGAAATATTGAGGGAATTCATGGTATGAGCTCGCGATCTTATTGCCGTTCTTGTCGTAAATTATTGCGCGGCTGCCTGTTGTGCCCTGGTCGATGGATAATATGTATTTTTTGGTCATTTTAATCCGCGGATCCAATCCGTAACATCCTCAAAAACCTTTTCTCTTCCTAGATCTATCGATAATGCGTGCAGCATATCGGTATATTGTATAAGCTTTTTGTTATCGCCTTTCATCCGCTTGAACACGGCCTTGCTCGCCTTTGGGTCGACGAGAAGGTCTTTATCGTCCCCTGCCAGGAGAAAAAGCACTGGTTTCTTTATCTTGCCCGCGGAAAGCGTTGACCTGACCTGCGCAAAAAGGATCTGCAAAAGAAGAGAGGACGTCGCGAACCTGTGCTCGCGGGGATCGGCATCCATTATTTTTTGATACTCTATGTCCCTCGTGCACATGGCCGATGTGAAAGGCATCACATTTTGTTTTTTAGGGTTATATAGAAGCGGCAGGATGATGCCCGCGAAGTTCAACTTCATATTGTTCGCGAACGCCGGGGAAAAACATACAAGAGCATCGGCAGCTTCAGGGTTCTTAAGAAAGAACTCAAAAGCGATAAGTCCGCCCATGCTTTCTCCCGCAAGGACTATCTTTTTGCCTGGGTTTTCGGACCTTATGATCTCAACAAGACTTGCAATATCTTTATAATATTCAGCCAAAGAACCTATATGCCCTTTGTAATCTGTGGTCTGTCCAAACCCGCGAAGTTCCAGAGAATAAGAAGAAATGTTGTTTTTAAGAAGATGATTTGCGAAGAATTTCCACCGCTCGCTGTGAGCTCCCATTCCATGGACCAAAAGAAAGACATGGCCAGGATCATTAACGGTCCATTTAAAGTACCGGATGCCGGTCTTCTCGTCTTTTATAAGGTCGAGCATGGAAAGATTATATCATCAGTTGCAATAATTTGGCCAGAAAAACCTGACAAGGTTCGCGTAGCTTTTGCCCTTTTTAAGTCCGCCTAGAGGCCCGGCATGAGATCCGCCGGTTATAACGGCTTCGTACGCTTTTTCAGGGTCATACCCGTCAACATCAACGAGATATTTTGCAATGATCGCGCCCGTCCTGTCGGCACCCCATTTGCAATGGATATAGACAGGCTGCTTCATTGCCTCTTTGATCTGCTGCCATTGGAACGGCGTAGGCACTTTTGAAGCGTTCAACGGAATGTGCAGGCGTTTGATCCCTGCATTATCAAGCAGTCCCTGATAACGTGATTGGATGCTTCTTGTGTTTTCAAGATCGATCACAGTCTTTACGCCCTTTGACTTTAAAAAAGAAAGGATATTCTTGACTTGGTCGTCAGAATCGCCAAAATCATTTATAGGATTCAGCGGATGCCCCCCCGCATAGATATGGCCGTCTATGACCCTGCAGTTATACGGAAGAGGACCAAAGCCTTTGACCTGTGAAGACGGATATTTTTCGCAGACGGAACCGGCAAAAGCGACACATCCGATCATCGCCATAATGCAAACAAAAGACATCAACACCAGCCTAAATGTTCTCATAATAAGTAGATTATACTAGAACTCGCGATCTTTATGTGTTCATGTCCAGCTTGGAGAGAAGCCACTGCGTCCATTGTTTCTTTGCGTAAGAATATTTCCCGGTATCGTCATTAATTATTTCTCTGGCCTTCTTCAACACTCTGTTCATAGCCACGCCGTGAATGTCCTCGTCTCCTTCAAGGGTATACGCAAGCCCAACCGCCGACTGCCTGAACATGGTATCGGATTCGCAGTCGCTCTCAAATATTCCCAGCAGCGGGAATATGTTCTCCGTTTGGCAAAGCTTACCTAGGACATATGCGGCGACCCTTCTTCCTGACGGAGAAGCGGACCTGTCGCTCAATATCTGCTTAAAAACAGGAACGACTTCCGCAAGGTCCTGCGCCATGACTTTCACCTTTGCTCTTGTAGTCGCGCTGTCC
>JAKLHX010000116.1 GCA_022709925.1 Candidatus Margulisiibacteriota bacterium | reverse complement strand
CGCTGACCTTTCCAGTATCATAGAGAATGCCGACGGCCAAGAGGTTCTTTTTACTATCCTAAACGCGCAAAAACCGGCAACTGAGGCCGCCGCATAGGATCGATGATGTTTGTGAACGGCTCTGCAAAATATCTTGCAGAGCCGTTCTTTTTTTATCATGTTATAATATATCTGTGTTAAGCAGATATACACTCCAAAAGATGGGTTCCATCTGGAACGAGCAAGCCAAATTCCAGTCCTGGCTTGACACCGAGATAGCGGTCTGCGAAGTATGGGCAAAACTCGGGAAGATACCTCAAAAGTCCCTTGATAATATCAAGAATAAAGCCTCGTTCACCGTTGAGCGCATTGAAGAGATAGAGAAAGAGGTCGAACACGACCTGATCGCTTTTACCACCGCAGTTGCCGAAAATGTCGGAGAAGACTCCCGTTACATACACATGGGGCTGACATCCTATGACGTTGAAGATACCGCTCTGTCCCTCCGTCTCAAATCTTCTGCTGACATAATCATTGACGATATCACCAGGGCTATAAAAGCTTTAAAGAAGCTGGCTTCTCAGCACAAAGGTACGATAATGATGGGGCGTACGCACGGCGTGCATGCCGAGCCTATAACTTTTGCTTTTAAGCTATGCGTCTGGATAGCGGAACTCGAGCGCGGACTTGAGAGGATAAAGGCCGCAAAAGAAACTGTAAGCGTCGGGAAGATATCCGGTGCGGTAGGGTCTTATGCGAATCTCGATCCTTCTATAGAAGAGATGGTGTGCAGGAATTTGGGTTTAAAGCCGTCCCCGGCATCGACCCAAGTGCTGCAAAGGGACAGGATCGCGGAATATATGACCGCATTGGCTTTGATAGCCGGATCTCTTGAAAAATGTGCCGTGGAAATAAGGAACCTTTCTAGGACTGAGATCCTTGAAGTCGAAGAACCGTTCAAAAAAGGACAAAAGGGCTCTTCAGCTATGCCTCACAAGAAAAATCCCATAATATCGGAGCGCATTACGAGCCTTGCCCGCGTTATAAGGTCCAACAGCATGGCGGCCATGGAGAATATGGCGCTCTGGCATGAAAGGGACCTCTCAAATTCGGCAGGAGAAAGGGTCATAATCCCGGATTCCAATATACTCACCGATTATATACTTAATAAGTTTATTGCCTTAATAGAAGGTCTTGTCGTGCACCCCGAGAACATGCTGAAGAACATAGCAAGTTCTGGCGGGATCGTATTTTCTCAAAGGATACTTCTTACATTGGTGGACAAGGGCATAACCAGGGAACAGGCTTATAAGATCGTCCAGTCTTGTGCGATGGAAGCAAGAAATTCCGGGAGGCAGATGAAAGATGTCGCAAAAGAAAGCAAGGACCTTCTTGCTTATATAGATAAAGACAGCATAGAAAAGCTTTTTGACCTTAATTATTTCACAAGGAATCTCGATGCCGTTTATAAACGGTTCGGTATATAGAAAGGGACAATTGAGATGTATCTAGTAAGGGTTTTTGTAAGACATAAAAAAGGGATCCTCGACCCTCAAGGCAAGACGATAAAGGACGCTCTGCATGCGATGAAATATAAGGGGGTAGGGGAGGTCAAGATAGGCAAGCTTATAGATATAAAGATAGAAGCAAAGTCCATCGAAGACGCCCGTTCAATGGTCAATGAGATGTGCAAGAAGCTTCTTGCGAACCCCGTTATCGAACAATATACTTTTGAGATCGAGGAGATCTGATGAAAGCCGGAGTCATAGTATTTCCCGGAAGCAACTGCGACTGGGATTGTTATCACACTGCCAAGACAAGCCTGAGAGCCAAGACCGAATTCGTTTGGCATGAAGACGAGAGCTTGAATTCTTTCGATGTTGTAATAGTTCCGGGTGGGTTCTCCTACGGGGATTATCTGAGGTCAGGGGCGATCGCCAGGTTCTCTCCGGTCATGAACGCTCTCGTTGATTACGTCAATAAAGATAAAGGGCTGGTGATCGGTATATGCAACGGGTTCCAGATCCTTACCGAAGCAGGGCTTTTACCCGGAGCTTTACAGAAGAACAAGCATCTAAAATTCCTCTGCAAAAATGTCCGTTTAAGGGTGGAGAACACTAAGACCCCTTTTACCAATAAATGCCAGTCCGGTCAGGTCCTTGAGATCCCGATCGCCCATTTTGACGGGAATTACACTGCGGACAAAGAGACCATAGAAAAACTGAACAAGAATAAGCAGGTCATATTCAGGTATTGTTCAAAGACCGGGTCGGTTTCATCTTCTTCAAATCCCAACGGTTCGATCGAGAACATTGCCGGTATCTGTAATGAAGCCAGGAACGTCCTTGGTATGATGCCTCATCCGGAGAGAGTTGCCGACCCTGTTTTGGGAGGGGAGGATGGGGAGTATATATTTTCCTCTATGGCAGGCTATTTGAAGAAATAGATGAAAGGTCCGGTCAGATCACCTCTATTAGATTCTCGGTTACTACAGCATCTTCGGTAAGTTTTCCGGCGCGCCTAAGGTCGAATATTCTGTACGGATCGATGACTGCTATTTTAACCCCGTTTATTCCGTCCACTTCCTTGTCATGGAGATCCCCTCCACCGGGATTTATTGTAACGGTACCGTTCAGACCCACGGAGAAGGGCCTGTATCTCCCTGTAGCCATAGGTGCGTCATGAACATGTCCGGTCAGATGGAGTATCGGAGCCCTTCTTGCTATCATATCCCTTATATCGGCGGATCCCTGAGAATCCACAAGTGCCTGTTTACCGCGATGAAAGAACGAATCAAGGGTCCCAAGAGCCGGCATATGGCTCAAGAATATCGTGGTGTTGTCAGGGAACATCATATTATCAAGGACGTCTTTGTATGATCTCTCGCTCAGCACTCCTTTATACCATGGATTATTCTCGTTAACCGAGACCGATCCGGGATCGTGCGGAAGAGCGGGTATCCCGCTTATACCAGATATCACAAGAGGAATATGGCGCCCGTCGCTTATGACCTCATGCATTTCACCGCTGTAATGTATTATGGTAGGGAAAAGATGTTTAAAACGCTCCGGGTCCGGCAGGGATGAACGGAAAGATATCATTCCGCTCAAGGACAGATAATCGGCATTACCGAATATCGACAACAACCCTCCGTATCCTCTGATGTTTGCTACTATAGGAGGCATTATATTTAAGGCGATCTGCTCCGAATATTCCGTGTATTCCAAACGCTTTAGGGCGGCACCAGAATCTACAAGCCCTTGAGGCTTCCACATATCCGGACGCAGATCTGCCAGATCCCCGCCGTTTATAACGCAACCGACGCCTATGTCCCTCAAATGAACAAGCTTGGATGAGAAGGAAGCAAGCCTTGATGCAGCTGTGGGAGCGCTTCCGAGATGAAGGTCTGTTACATAAGCTATCTTTGCCACATTATACATTGCAGGTTTATATCGATCATAAAAGCAGAAAATTTCACTATTTGAATGCAAGTTTTCTCCTTTTAGTTACGAGATAATATATGGTTGGAGAAAAGGAGAAAAAACATGGGAGAAGTAAGGACGTCCACATCATATCCGGCAAGAGCCCCGATTGCACGTGTGGGAGACGAAGAAAAAGTCCCGACCCCTGCCGGGACAGCTAAAAGAGCTGAAGCCGCCGTTGTTACTTTTAAAGGCAGCAGAAAAGACGGTTTTGTGGCAACAGATGGAAGCGGTAAGGTAATAGCTGAAAAAGCCCCCGTCATAATGGATGGGCCTGTTTATACTCCTGAAATATCTCCGGCTCCTGTTGTCGCTGAACAATCTGTGCCTGTTGCTGCTAAAGAAGCTGTTGGCGAAGGT
>JAKLHX010000115.1 GCA_022709925.1 Candidatus Margulisiibacteriota bacterium | reverse complement strand
TCTTTTGCCATCAGCAGGTAACCTGCTGTTGTATCTGTGCTTTTTTCAGGCTGGTTTACGGTTATTATTTTGAATTTTATAGATACTGATGGTGCTGAAAGGGCAACCGAAGAGAATTTCTCGAGAACTTTAAAAGCATCCTCATCGGTCTTGTCATCGCCGATATATACCGCAAGCATGGGCCTTCCCGCGTCCTTTTCCAGCTTCTTTAGAAGCCATCCTACGGCCTTGCCTTTGTCCCAATATACCGGCGGCCTTATTTCAATCACCTTTTTACCTTCGGTGACCTTTATCAACGCTCTTTTGACGAACACAGACACGGCCTTTTCGATCATCGCCTTGACCTTATTTGCATCCTTCTTTTCCGCAAGGCGGTAATGGATGCTCAAGGTCTTTCCTTTATCCTCGATCAAAACGCCTTTCAGCGACGAGAGCTCCGATCTCAAAGAAGAACATATACTGTCTATGGCCTTTTGCGACGCGGATGATATCGGATAATTAAAAGAGAGCCTTGCTCCGCGGATCTCAAGGCCGTGGTTGCCCGCATAGATCACTGTGTTTATGCCGACCATCCTTCTTATCTCTTTCAAAGACCTGCCGCTTATCACGATGACCCTGACATCCTTGAGTTTTGAGAGTTTGGCCAAGGTATCTTTCACAGCCCTCGGAAGCACCGCT
Source organism: Candidatus Margulisiibacteriota bacterium (assembly GCA_022709925.1). Taxonomy (GTDB): domain Bacteria; phylum Margulisbacteria; class WOR-1; order JAKLHX01; family JAKLHX01; genus JAKLHX01. Next base: position 3,176 of record JAKLHX010000115.1, on the reverse strand, counting down.
TTTTGAGGTGTCTGCGCGATCGGGACCAACGTCCCGTCATAATCCAGGAAAAGCGCTATTTTACCGTTCATAGCGTCCACTTCTTCTGAAGCCCCGTCATCTCGGATATTATGTTCGCCGCCCATCGGTATACGTTATGCTCCTGAATGTTCCTGCGCATACTTTCCATACGCTGTCTTTTTTCTTCAGCTGACATCTCGCACGCCGTTTTGATGCTGTCCGCGAATTCTTCGATGGAATAAGGGTTCACGGCGATCGCATCAGTAAGTTCCCTGGAAGCTCCCGTGAATTTACTTAGTATCAACGTCCCTGAAAGGTCAGTTTTTGCCGCGACATACTCTTTTGCCACCAGGTTCATGCCGTCATGCAGGGAACTCACTATGCAGATATCCCCTATCCTGTAATAAGGCTTTATCTCTTCGGGCGTAAAATATCTTTTCAGGTATATTATCGGCTTCCATGAACCGTCAAAATATTTACTGTTCTTTTTCTCTACCAGCTGGTCTATCTCTTCGGACAGATCATGGTAACGCGTGATCTTCGTCCTGCTCGGGGCGGACAGCTGCACAAAAACGAACCGCCCTTTATACTCGGGGTATTTTTCAAGGAACCTGTCTACCGCAAGGACCCTCTCAACGATGCCTTTTGTGTAATCGATACGGTCTACCCCGACCGCGACTATCTTGTCCTTAAGGTTGAGATCATTTTTGATCTTTTCGATCTCGACGGACTCTCCGGCGGAAACGGCCGAGTCAAACTGGCTGTCTATGCTTATAGGGAAAGGCCTGACAAGCGTTTCCTTTCCGGCCCTTACAATGCTGTTCTTCTCATTGTCCACCCTGCATTCCAGAAGACGGTTTGCCGTGTCCAAAAAATTATTGCAATGGTATTGGACGTGGAATCCTATCAGGTCGCATCCCAGCATCCCGTCAAGTATTTCCTGCTGATAAGGACAAATGGAAAACACTTCCGTATTGGGCCATGGGATATGCCAAAAAAGGGCGACGGTCGCATCGGGCCGCTTTTCTTTTATCATCCTCCCGGCCAGGGTAAAGTGATAGTCCTGAATAAATACAAAAGCGTTTTTTGCGGGCAATTCTTCCACAACGCTGTCGGCAAACCTACGGTTCACCTCTTTATACATCTGCCAATCGGTCTCGCGGAAGATAGGCCGGGTATGCGTTATGTGGCATAGCGGCCAGAGCCCTTCGTTCGAAAATCCGTAATAGAATCCCTCTTCTTCTTCCTGGGTCAGCCATACCCTTTTCAAAATATAGCGGATATCTTCCGGAGGCACTCCAAGCTTGTCCTTTGAATTTACAAATTGCCTGTCGGCATTTCCGCTCCCTTGAGCTACCCATGTGCCGCCGCAGGCTCTCATTATAGGGTCGATGGCTGTGACAACGCCGCTCGCGGGCCTGACGCATTTTACCTTTCCCGTTTTCTCATCAATGACATGCATAAAAGGCTCACGGTTGGAAACGACCACCAAAGAACTGTCTCCAAGCTTCGCATGGACAAGGTCTTTTAGTTTTGATTCTGTCCATATCTCCTCTTTGTCTATCCTTGCCGATGCGGCATCGGACACGGTCTTCCTCGCGACTTTCAGGCTCAACGCGACCTGCTCCACTTCGCTCACAAGCCCTCCCATATCATCTTTTTTACCTATGCACGGCATTTTGCTGGACTCGCCGTTCTGGAAGTGCTTGAACCATGAGGTAAGCTTTTCCATCGGGACCATGAACATCTGCCGCAGGAACAAAGCGGCGATCAGAATGAGAGAGATAACCAAGACGACCAGTGTCGCAATGATGCTTTTCCATGTGTCCATAGACCTGGCAAAGACATAGGACGTATCGTATATCATCTCTACCATGCCCAAAAGTTCGCCTTTATCATCCATGACCGGGACTATATAACTGTAAACGTATATTTTCTTGAATTTCGAGAGGTTATCTTTTGCAGCCTTTTTTTTAAGTACATCTTTATGATATTGCCTGTCCTCGTCCTTCCAGTCCTTAAACCTTTCGGTAACGGCCACGAGCCGTCCGTCCTTACCATAGATCGCCGCGCCTTGCGCCCGCCGCTTATTCTGGAATTTTCCGACCAGCCTTAGGGCTCCGGACATATCGTTGTTTATCAACACATATTTTGCCGAGAGCTCCACGCTTTCGGCAACTGTTTCGGCTTTTCTACGCAGGTCATCCATCAACCTGTCTTCCTGGGAATGAACCTGTATCACGCCAAATAACAATATAACGACAGAAACAATGATTAAGAGAGGCAAAGTAAAGAACAGTATTTTTTTCATTTTTACTTTTCCTTTAAACAAAAAGACCGCCAGCTGATACCATGACGGCGGCCCGACCATCCTGCTTCCTCCGGAGAAGTCCTCCGGACCCCTAAAAACCAATATAATGGCTCAAAGTTATAACTATCGAACCACTCCGATTATTATATCAAATACTGTTCATGGCTGCAGGATAAAGGATATAGACAGACTTTAAGGATGGGGCGAGAAACGATCCTAAACCGGAACTAACCCTATATAGGCTACCTGTCCACCTGTCCAGGCAGGGCTTCCGGTACCTGGCAACCGATAGGTTCCTTTTTCTATTAATATTCCAAAAGGAATTTATATTCATCGTTTAATTGCTTCTACATATACATGCACGTTACCGCTGCACTATTACAGCAGCGTTAAAGACAGCGATTATTCACTTGCTCATGTAAGATCTTGAAACACAGCCTTGAACTGCTAACACGGCTGATCGTTGAACTGCAAAGCAATTAAGTAAAGAGAAATCTCCGCTTCGTTCTTTATCTCTTCTTTTAGCTCTGGAAATCAGCTCCGTATTGCATTTATTCTTCAATCGTTCTACACGCCTGCCCGCCGTGCACGTTTCGGTATTTACGCTCGATTAAGTGATAACGTCCAAGGAAAACGCACGGCGACCAGGCTTGTTTTTTCTTTCTATGTTGTCTTTTACTGAAAAATGACTTTGATTTTTCTATTTGGCGCAATTCGATCTCGGTGTACGGGGTGGCGGTTTTTGCTCCCTCCCCAAACCCCTTCCGCAAAAACCGCCAAAAACGATGAAAAAAGCCCTCAAAACCCCTGCATTATTCCGAACCATCCGTCATTATTCCGCACCATCGGGAGCAGTATTACGCAC
>JAKLHX010000114.1 GCA_022709925.1 Candidatus Margulisiibacteriota bacterium | reverse complement strand
TCGCTTTTAAGAGCGCTTTGGCATAAGCCATCGTCCCTTTTATATCCTGCTTATAAAGGCGCTTGTCAAAATCTATAGAAGACCCAAATTCTTCAAGAGAAGCATCCGTCGGCACCGAGAACCTTCCCGACCAGGCCTTTTTACTCATACATCATCTCCTTTTCCCCATGCCTTTCATCTGCAGCCCGAAAAGATTTATGAACCCTTCCGCATCCTTTTGGTTGTATACCTCATCCTCTTCGAAAGTCGCAAGATCCGCGCTATATAAGGAATACGGCGATTTTCTGCCCACGACGATACAATTGCCTTTATATAATTTCAGCCTGACCGTACCGGTGACTTTTTTCTGCGTATAATCCACGAACGAATCCAGCGCTTCCCTTATAGGACAGAACCACTGGCCGTTATAGATAAGTTGCGCGTATTTTACCGAAACAAGCTGCTTGTAATGGAAGGTCTCCCTGTCAAGAGTTATGGTCTCAAGCGCCCTGTGCGCGGCAAGCAGTACCGTGCCTGCGGGTGTTTCATAAACTCCTCTGGATTTTATGCCGACAAGCCTGTTCTCAACGATATCTATCCTTCCGACACCATTTTTGCCGGCTATTTCATTGAGCTTTTCTATCAGTTTGACCGCGGTCAGTTTTTTGCCGTTAAGGCTTACGGGGCAGCCTTTTTCAAAACCGATCTCAACATAGGTCGGCTTGTTCGGAGCTTTTTCAGGAGATGTTGTAAGTATGAACATGTCCTCTTTAGGTTCGTTGTACGGATCCTCAAGGATGCCGCCTTCATAACTTATGTGCCAGAGGTTCCTGTCCATCGAATACGGCTTTGATTTCGTTATGGTGATCGGGATCTTGTGTCGTTTCGCGTAATTTATTTCATCGGTCCTGGATTTGAGGTCCCATTCGCGCCACGGAGCTATTATCTTCAGTTCCGGCGCCAGGGATTTGAAAGTAAGTTCGAACCTTACCTGGTCATTGCCTTTGCCGGTGGCTCCGTGAGCTACGGCATCGGCCTTTTCTTTAAGCGCGATCTCGACATGCCTTTTGGCTATGATAGGCCTGGCTATGGAAGTCCCGAGAAGATACTGTTCTTCATAGACGGCTCCGGCTTTCAGCATGCTGAAAATATATTCTTTCGCGAATTCCTCCCTGAGGTCTTCAATATAGATCTTTGAAGCGCCGGTCTTCAGTGCTTTTTCCTTCAGCCCGGTCAGTTCTTCCGCCTGACCTACATTCGCGGCATAAGCAACTACTTCGCAGTTATATTTGTCTTTCAGCCACTTGATCATTATGGAGGTGTCCAGGCCTCCCGAATATGCCAGCACTATCTTCTTTATCTGTTTCATTGCTTTTCTCCCATCAATATCATCATCACGGCTTTTTGCGCGTGAAGCCTGTTCTCCGCCTGGTCGAACACGATAGAGCTGCCGCTGTCTATGACATCATCTGTTATTTCTTCTCCCCTGTGTGCGGGAAGACAATGCATCACAAGCACATCTTTTTTTGCATGGGACAAAAGTTCTTTGTTAAGCTGATAATTTTTAAAGGCTTTTTTTCTCTTGGCGGACTCTTTCTCCTGGCCCATCGAGGTCCAGACATCGGTATAGAGCACATCCGCCATCTTTGCAGCCTCTTTGGGATCGTGCAAGATCTCACAGTCTTCGAGCTCATAACCTTTTGGGCAACACAGATAAAAGTTCATGCCCGACTTTTTGGCAAGAACGTTAAGAGATCTTGAGACATTGTTCCCGTCACCGACGAATACTACATTAAGGCCTTTTATATCTCCTTTTTTCTCCATGATCGTGTAAACATCCGCAAGCGCCTGACACGGATGAGAGTGATCGCTCAAAGCGTTTATCACAGGGACCGAAGAATACTTTGCAAGCTCGAGGACTTTTTCATGCTCGAACGTCCTTATGACGATCCCGTTCACATATCTTGAAAGCGTCCTGGCAACATCGGCGATCGATTCGCGCCGTCCGAGCTGTACTGTCGCATCGCTCAGGAGCACTGCATGACCCCCAAGCTGATAAACGCCGACCTCAAAAGAGACCCGCGTCCTTGTAGAGGGCTTTTCAAATATCATCGCAACGGTCTTCCCCTGCAGGGTTTTATTAAGCGGGGTTTTCTTTAGATCCGCGGTCAGATCGAATATCTTGCCTATCTGTTCATTAGACAAGTCTTTTATAGATAAAAGGTCGTCCATAGAGGTAAATATAATAACATAAATGGGAAGGGGAAGGCAAAAAGGGGAATGTCCTTTTTGATTATTAAGCAGGCAGATCTCTACAGAGTGCTATTTAATTGCTGTACTAAGCAACTCGACGACTTCTCTTCTGTTAGCTTCTCTGGCAAAATCCAACGCAGTCAGTCCCTTATTATCTTTCATATCTCTGTCCGCGCCTAACGACAATAAGGCTCTCACCGTCTCAACTCTGCCATTATATGCCGCCGCCATGAGAGCTGTTTGCATGTCAATATTTGTATCGTTGATTTTAGCCCCTAATGATATGAGGAACTTGACGGTTTCAACGTGTCCTTCAAAAGCGGCTTTTATTAACGGTGTTTCAAGGCCTATATTTCTAGAATTGACGTCAAGCCCTTTTTCAATGAGCGTTTTTGCTGTTTCTATATTACCGTTAGATGTCGCATAAAATAGAGCGGTTTGCCAATTAGCATCTTTTGCCTCTATATTTGCCCCTGCCGACAACAATATATCGACGGTTTTAGCATCAGCATTAGAAGCAGCATACATAAGAGCCGTAACACCATTATCATCCTTTTCATTGATATTAATGTTGGATGCGGCCAGCAAAGACCTTAACCCTTCGGCCCCTTTGGAAAAGGCTATTTCAGCTAATAAACCTGAGGTCGTTTTTGGCATAACGCTTTTATCATTATTACTTACTAGATCGCTCGACTGAGGATCAACCGGTGCTTGGGTGGTTTTATCTGCATCTTGAGGAACGGTTTTTTCAGAAATAGGAACCTCTTTTTTTTCTATCTCGGATATAATTGCTCTGGCTTTTTCTCGTATTTGGGCATCGCTACTCAACAATGCCTGTTTTAAAGCGGGCAAGGCAAAACTTCCCAATCGTACAAGGATATCCTGAGCCACAAGACAAGCCGGACGAATATCGAAAATCTTGTGAAAGTCGATAGGTAAGAATATAGGGTTAAAAAGATACCTATTTCCCGCTTCTGTATTAGACAAGTTATTGATAATCAAAGGGATTATTTCCTTTTGAACCATTTCGGGAAAGAAACTTGTTATTATATCTAACTTAGAACACGCATCTGCACATATTTTTTTATCCCCACTTCGTAATTCAGAAATTGCTTCCGGGTAAAACTGCTTACAAACCCGCTCTTGATATTCTTTGTCGATGCTTTCATCAAATATCCATTTATACTCAAGAAACGGATTGGAATGAACCTCTCTTGGATTTGTAAGAGTTTCAAAATCATTATGAACAGGACGCGTATAATCCATTTGGCGTGGAAGCCTCATGTTATTATTTTGCCAACCTGGAGGATAGCGGTAATTTTGCGCCGTAACAACCCTTTCAGGATAAATAGCTGAGCAATAAATATCATCGCCACTTCCAGACCCGCCGTTTTTATCTGCTACATACATGACTAACTCCTTCCACTAAAAACATGTTATATAGTGGTATCGATGTTTTATTCAGAAAATTTCACGAAATATATTCGGCCAAAACTGATCCGCAGGCTACAGATTTATCACTTCCCTTACTATCCCAAAAATATTGGAGATGTGTATAGGACCAAAAGACCTGCTGTCTTCATTCCGGGCCCGGTTGTCGGCCAGCAGGAAAACATGCCTTTTTGGAATTAAGATCCTTTCCATGTCAATAAGATGCCCTATCACCGGATATTCTTCCGATACAGTTCTGCCATTGAGCAATATCCTGCCGCTTCGCATTTCTATATGGTCAAGCGGTAAACCTATCAGTCTTTTTACCATGCCTTCGCTTGTCCTCGGATTCCAAAAACACACTATAT
>JAKLHX010000113.1 GCA_022709925.1 Candidatus Margulisiibacteriota bacterium | reverse complement strand
AACTCGGCAAGATCGGGAAAACGCTCTCTTCCATAGACGAAGAAGGCACCACCTTACAAAAAGAAACATCAAAGATAGTAAAGAATATCTTTGTTCTGGTGACTTTCCTTTGTGCGTTCATAGTTCTGATATATGGGGTGCTACATGGCAAATGGATCGACGGGATACTTTCAGGCATTACACTTGCAATGGCCTTGCTTCCCGAAGAGTTCCCCGTAGTTCTCACGGTTTTCCTTGCGCTCGGTGCATGGAGGATATCAAAAAAAGATGTCCTGACCCGGAAGATCTCTGCCGTAGAGACTTTGGGTTCCGCGACCGTCCTTTGTTCTGACAAGACAGGGACGATAACCCAGAACAAAATGTCAATAAGCATGATATACAGCAAAGGCGGTTTCCTGGATGTTTCAAACAAAAAAGAACTGCATCTCCCGGAACAATTCCATGAACTTATCGAATACGGCGTCCTTGCCAGCAAAAAAGACCCTTTTGATCCGATGGAAAAAGCACTGAAAGAACTAGGGCTAAAAACACTATATGATACCGAACACCTTCACAATTGGCCGATGATAGAGGAATATCCCCTATCCAGGCAGTTGCTTGCATTGTCGCATGTATGGGATGTTCAGGTAAGAGGCTCCCATATGGTGGCTGCGAAAGGCGCTCCCGAGGCGATATTTGATCTGTGCCATATGGATGCGGAACAGAAAGAACATCTGTTAGAAAAAGTAAAGATAATGGCAAGGAAAGGGCTGAGGGTTTTGGGCGTCGCAAAAGCGGAACATAAAGGAGATCCTTTGCCTAAACACCAGCACGATTTTAATTTTGAATTCGTCGGGCTGATCGGCCTGTCCGATCCCATAAGAGAAAGTGTCCCGGAGGCGATAGAGCAATGCTACAGGTCGGGAATAAGGGTGATCATGATAACCGGGGATTATCCCGAGACCGCACAGAACATAGCAGAACAAATCGGGCTTAAAGACCCTGACGATATACTTACGGGAAAAGACCTTGGTGAAATGTCCCTGGAAGAACTTAAGTCAAGGATAAGCCGCGTGAACGTGTTCGCCAGGGTGATACCGGAACAAAAACTGCTTATAGTGAGCGCTCTAAAGGCCAACGGAGAGATAGTTGCAATGACAGGTGACGGGGTCAATGATGCTCCCGCTCTAAAAGCCGCCAATATCGGGGTCGCAATGGGACAGAGAGGTACGGATGTTGCCAGGGAATCGTCCGCGATAGTACTTTTAAACGATGATTTTTCTTCCGTTGTGGCGGCTGTCCGCCTGGGACGGCGCATCTTTGACGGCCTGAAAAAAGCTATGGCTTATATAGTAAGTATCCATGTCCCGATAGCCGGTCTATCCCTTCTTCCCGTTTTGACAGGCTGCCCCGTGATACTTTACCCCGTACACATAGTATTCCTAGAGCTGATAATAGATCCCGCATGTTCTCTCGTGTTCGAAGGAGAGGCCGAAGAGCCCGGAATAATGGACAGACCTCCAAGAGGGCCGAGCGAATCCCTTTTCGGAAAGAAAATGTTCATCATAAGTCTTTTGCAAGGGTTCTTCTCTTTGCTTGCGGTAGTCGCCGTGTTCACGATAGCCCTTTGGCTCAAAAAGAGCACCGGAGAAGCAAGGGCCCTGGCGTTCTGCACTCTTATAGCATCAAATATAGGTCTTATCTTGACCAATAGGTCCTGGTCAAAATTGATCGTCGATTCGTTCAAAGATCCCAATCCCGCATTGGCATGGGTCATATCAGGCGCAATATTGTTCCTGGGAGCAGTGCTGTATATACCATTCCTTAGCGAGTTGTTCCATTTCGGACCTATGCATGCCAATGACCTGCTTATAACACTCGTGGCCGGCACATTTGCTATTTTATGGTTCGAAGCGGTGAAGTATTTCTGTGTGAAGAAACATTACGTGCTTTTAAAGAACTGAATTACGCTTTTAAGATATATTCCCTGACAGATCTTTCAGAGGTATTAACTATGTCGTCGGCCGAAAGCCCGGCCTCTTTTGCGATCTCCAGAGATCTTTCAAATCTGCCGAGAGTGTCTATGCAGTGGGAATCGCTCCCGAATACCACTTTCCACCCTATCTTCTTTATTTTTTTTGCGATATCGACGCAGTTGTCATGGCTGCCAAGTCGGACAACTCCCGTAAAAGAACTGTTGTTTATCTCTATTAATACCCTGTTCTTTCTGCATTCCTCGACTATTGCATCGTTGTCCAGAGGGAATTGCGGATTCCCCGGATGCCCTATTATCCTTACATTAGGATTCCTTATGACGTTTATCAACGCTCTTGTGTTCTTATCCTTATCGGAACCGCTGTAACCGAGATGCTGATGGAACGAAGCTATCACGATATCAAGCTCCGCAAGATTATCGTCGCTTACATCCAGATTCCCGTCGAGGTCAGCGATATTGGCTTCTATGCCCTTAAGCAGTCTTACCCCGTTTATCTTTTCCGGAAGGCATCTTAAATTCTGAAAATGGTAAAGATGAGGACCTCCTGCCATAGCCGGTCCGTGATCGGTCATCGCTATGTATTTTAAGCCTTTTTTCCGGGCAGCCTGAGCGTATTCATAGATAGTGTTATAGGCATGGCCTGAAGCGACCGTATGTATATGGAAATCCGCTATGAACTTCATTTATTCTCCTGGTCCATTATTTCATCGGGGATATCGAAGTTGGAATAGACGTTCTGCACGTCATCATGTTCTTCAAGCGTTTCCACAAGCTTCATGAGCTTTCTGGCGTCATCACCTGATACGGATATCGTAGCGTTAGGCACGAGAGTTATCTCTGACGAAGCTATTTCATATCCTTTGTCCTTCAGTTTTTTTAATATTTCCTCGAAATCTTCAGGTTTTGTCTTTATTTCGACGGTCTGGTCCTCTTCCGAGACATCTTCCGCTCCTGCTTCTATGGCATCCATGATCAACTGTTCGCCGTTGACCTTGGATTTGTCGGCGGTTATCATGCCGTATCTGGTGAATTGCCATGATACGGACCCCGCTTTTCCCATATTGCCGCCGTTCCTTGTGAATATGAACTGCACCTCGCCAAGGGTCCTGTTCTTATTGTCGGTCATGACCTCGACAAGTATAGCTGCGCCTGCAGGGCCGTAGCCTTCGTACATAAGTTCTTCTATTACTGAAGAATCCCCTCCGCCGGTCCCTTTTTCGATCGCCCTTTGTATATTATCTTTCGGCATGTTGGAGCCTTTTGCTTTTTCTATTGCCAGACGCAACCTTGGATTGCCGGAAAGGTCGGCCCCGCCTATCTTTGCCGCGACAGTTATTTCCCTGGCATATTTTGAAAATATCTTTCCCCTGGCCACATCGGTCTTGGCCTTTGCTCTTTTTATCGTAGCCCATTTAGAATGACCTGACATCCCTTTAGCCCTCCTTTGCCGGATTAAATCTTGATTTATACATCTTTACCCTCAACATCTCTATTGCTTTTTTGTAGAGAGAGATGTACTTCTTTGCGGATATATCCCAGGAAAAATCATATTCCATTATTTTTTTTACCGTGGCGGTCCAGAGCTTTTTATCCCCTTTATACATGTCCACCGCTCTTTTGACGGCGTCGTAGAGAGCTTCAGGCTCATATTTTTCGAATACGAACCCGTTGCCTTTGCCCGTCGACGGGTCAAGATCATATACGGTGTCAGCCAGGCCTCCCGTAGAGCGTACTATAGGCACTGTGCCGTATTTAAAACTTATGAGCTGTCCCAGACCGCATGGTTCGTACTTTGAAGGCATGAGGAACATATCAGCGCCTGCATATATAAGCGGGGCTGCGGCAGAATCAAACCCGATGTTCACAGAGACTTGTTCAGGGTACTGTTCTTCGAAGCGTTTGAAAGCATCCTGATATTTCGGGTCTCCGGCACCGAGCAGCACGAATTGGGCCGGAAGCTCCATTATTTTACTGAAACACGCGTTCAATATATCAAAACCTTTCTGGTCGGTCATCCTGGACACGATCCCTATTATCGGCATGTCTTTTTTCTGGGAAAGGTTCCCTGTCTTTCTCAACATCGTCTTGTTCGCGGATTTCCCTCTCAAATTAGACGGAT
>JAKLHX010000112.1 GCA_022709925.1 Candidatus Margulisiibacteriota bacterium | reverse complement strand
GCCCTGCGCCGCCTGCCCGTCACCGACTACGTGGCCGCCACCAGCGTGGGATCGAGCGGCGCCACCGCCCTGCTGGACCTGTGCTACGAGGAGGACTCGCAGGCGGACGTGGACATGAACGTGGTGATGACCGAGTCCGGGAAATTCGTGGAAGTGCAGGGGACAGCCGAAGGAAGCGCATTTCCGAGAGAGATGCTTGACAACATCCTGGATGAAGCCGGCAAAGGCATAAAGAAAATAATACAAGCCCAAAAGGAGTCTTTGTCATGAAAGCGTTGATACTGGCCGGCGGGTCGGGGACCAGGCTTAGGCCTCTTACGCACACCAGCGCAAAACAGCTTCTGCCGATAGCCAACAAGCCGATAATATTCTACGGTATAGAAGCGATCGCCTCGGCAGGCATAAAAGATTTTGCGATAATCGTCGGAGATACTGCCGAAGACGTAAAAAAAGAGGTCGGGGACGGAAGCCGGTGGGGCGTGAACATAACATATATAAAGCAGGATGCCCCTTTGGGCCTCGCCCACGCCGTCAAGATATCCAAGGATTTTATGGGGGAAGATCCCTTTATCATGTTCTTGGGAGATAACCTTTTAAAAGAGGGGATACCAGAGTTTGTCGCTAAGTTCAACAAGCACAAGGTGAATTCCCTGATACTGCTTACAAAAGTACCCAACCCGCAGCAATTCGGCGTGGCTGAGCTTGATGCCTCAGGCAAAGTCTCAAGGCTTGTAGAAAAACCGAAGAAACCCAAGAGCGATCTTGCGCTTGTCGGCATATATCTGTTCGACAGCAATATATTCAAAGCGGTCGAGGCCATAAAGCCGTCCCAAAGAGGGGAGCTTGAGATCACCGACGCCATACAGTGGCTTTTGGACAAAGGATACAGGATCGAACATCATGAAGTTTCCGGCTGGTGGAAAGATACCGGAAAGCCTTCAGACCTTATAGAAGCGAACCAGCTCGTGCTTGAGATGCTGGGTTCAAGGATCGAAGGTGAAGTTGACAGCGAATCCCAGTTGAGCGGACATGTCATACTTTCGAAGGGTGCAAAGATATTGAACAGCAAAGTCGTAGGTCCCGTTGTCATAGGCGTGAACAGTACCATAACAAACTCAACGATCGGGCCTTTTTCGTCGATAGGGGACAACGTGTTCATCGAGAACAGCTCGGTGAAAAATAGTATAATTATGGAAGAGTGCAGGATCGTGAATGTGAACACCCCGGTAAGCGACAGCATATTGGGCAAAGGGGTCGCTATAGAAGGTAAAGGGCCTGATTATTCGGACCACAGCTTCATAGTCGGGGACAGGAGCAATATCGCCCTCTCTTAAAGAGGGCCGAATATTTTAGGAGGGGACGTTGTAATGAAAAAAGTTCTGGTGACGGGCGGAGCGGGTTTTATCGGAAGTAATTTTGCAATATATCTTGCGGAGAAATATCCTGATTATCAGCTGATCGTTCTGGACGCTCTGACATACGCGGGGAACCTTGATAATCTCAAAAGCCTTTCCGGGAAAAAGAACTATAAGTTCGTCCATGGGGATATCCGCGACCCTAAGATAGTTGATGAGTTGATGTCGGTTTGCGACAGCGTGGTGCATTTTGCCGCGGAGACCCATGTCGACAGATCGATCGTAGATGCGGGTTCTTTCATCACCACCGATGTCTATGGTACATACGTGCTTTTGGAAGCCGCAAAAAAATACGGCATAAAAAAGTTCGTGCACATCTCAACCGATGAGGTCTATGGCGAAGCTCCCGGCAGGCCTTCGGAAGAAGAGGACGCGCTATACCCGAAGAGCCCTTATGCCGCAAGCAAGGCCGGCGCCGACAGGCTTGTTTATTCCTACTTCACTACATACGGAATGCCTATAGTCATCTCAAGATGCGCGAACAATTACGGCCCTTACCAATACCCGGAAAAATTAATACCTCTGTTCGTTTCTAACGCTATAGAAGATAAGCTTCTCCCTGTGTATGGCAGCGGCAAAAACACAAGGACATGGATACACGCGCTTGACCATTGCAGCGCGATAGACGTGCTTTTGCATTGCGATGATTCCTTTAACGGGCAGGCTTTTAACATAAGCTCCAAGGAAGAGTTCTCCGTCCTTGATATTGCCGCGGTGATCCTCGATTCCCTGGGCAAGCCAAAGTCGCTCTTGAAACACGTGGAGGACAGGCCGGGACACGTAGTGCGCCATGCGGTGGACCCTTCGAAGATAGAGAAAAAATTGGGATGGACGTCCAAGATAAAGTTCTCCGACGGCATAAAGGACACCATAAAGTGGTATAAAGATAATCAGGATTGGTGGAAAAAGATAAAAGACAAGCAAAAAGACTACATAGAATTTCAAAAAAAGTGGTATTCCAACAGATAAAAATACCAGGAGTTGATATAATCTAGCCATGGGCATTAAGAGCCGTATTTTAAAGAGAATAAGCGTTGTATTGATCTTTACTGTGTCTTTCGCCTGTATGCCTGTATCCGCGCAACAGGTCAATCCTTCTGTATATCTGCAGAATGACACGTACGACTCCGTGCTTTCTTCCGAAAAAGCCTATGCGGACTACTTCCTTGCAATGGGCGACACTATAGACGTACATCTTTTGGTGGGAGATAATTCGCTGTCCCTGGATTATACGTTCTTGGTCTCAAGCGACGGGACTATATTTTTCCCGAATATAGGCGTGATCAAATTGTCCGGGCTTAAGATGAAAGAAGCTGAAAAGGCCATATCTAAGGCGCTGTCCAAGAAATTCAAGGAGCGTTTCCAGATATCCGTAGTGCTCAAACAGCCGAGATTGACGAAAGTGTTCTTGAGCCAGGACGAATACATACAGTCGCTTGCAAATATCAATAGTTTTGTGTATGTTTACGGGGAGGTTTCAAGGCCGGGCAGGTATAATTATTTTTCCGGGAAGAAGCTCTCGGATTATATCAACCTCGCAGGAGGCCCGGCGACAGCCGCCAACCTGTCTTATGTGACCGTTACAAGGAATGAGAACGGCAAGTCCAAGTCGTATTTCATAGATGCCTACAACATAATGTTCAAGGGTGATGGTACCAACGACATGCAGATATTGCAGGGGGACATCATACAGGTCCCCAAGAACTGGTTCTATTTCTCGGATTTCGCGTCGTTCGCGAATATGGTGCTCCTCAGCCTCACGTTCTATGCGACCGTGGTCAATTTTAGGAGATAGGCGGAGAATAAATGGAAGACGAAATAAATTTAAAAGATATTGTCGATGTCCTGGTAAGGCGCAGAGGGATAATTTTCTGGGCAGTCGTTTTTTCCGTGATATCCGCTATGATAATAACCTCTATCACAAAACCTGTATATGAAGGGACTTCGGTAATATTAGTGAGATCGGTTTCCGGGTCTTCTTATCAATTCTCAGGGGTTGCGTCTATGATGGGGCTTAACCTGGGAGGAGGGGGCAGCAGCGGAAGCGCTTCGGATCTTTTCGAGCTTTTAAAGACCCCGGCAATAAACAAGAAGATCCTTGAAGTCGCCAAAGAGGTGTTCCCATCCGGACCGGTAGATATAGGAGAGCTCAAATCAAAGTTGAACGGGAATATGCTGGAAATAAGCGTCCTGCACAAGGACCCATATATGGCGGCATATATTTCCGATGCTTATGTGCAGGCGCTCTATTACTATTGGAATAAGCTGAATTATACCGAGGCAAAGAAGAAAAAAGAATATCTTGAAAAGCAGCTTCCTATTACCGAGGCTTCTCTTAAAGCTGCCGAGGATAAATTGAAGAGCCTTACCTATCTTGTGACACAATCAAAAGATTTCCAGACGGCGCCTTCGCAGAAGACCATAGACATCGTAAGGCTGGAGAGAGAGGTAGAGGTGCAGAGCTCCATCTATAAGATGTTGCGTTCGGAATACGAGAGCGCGAGAGTAGAAGAAGCAAAAGAGGTCTCTCCTTTCTCGGATGTGGACAAAGCAGAGGTCCCGAACAAGCCGGTAAAACCGAAGCCCGTGTTAAATCTTGTTATCGGATTTTTATTCGGTATTTTTGCGGGAGTATTCCTGGCGTTTTTAACTGATTATTTTAAGCCCACGCACAGAACTACATAA
>JAKLHX010000111.1 GCA_022709925.1 Candidatus Margulisiibacteriota bacterium | reverse complement strand
TTTTCCCTGATACACGACGATCTTCCGGCCATGGACAACGATGATCTAAGACGCGGACTTCCGACAAGCCACAAAAAATTCGGCGAGGCTACGGCCATACTTGCCGCCGACGCGTTGTTCGCGCTTGCTTTTGAGATATTATCAGGCGTAAGGTCAAGGAAGTCGGCTGGAAGCGATGGGGCTTTGATCGAAGTTATAAACAGGATAAGCAGCTCTATCGGGGCTTTTGGGATGTGTTCAGGGCAGTCTTTGGACATGCTTAGCGAGGGCAAGAGAATAACCCTTGAAGAATTGAAGCTTGTCCACAAAAGAAAGACCGGGGATCTCATTTCTGCCAGTGTTTTTTGCGGTGCCAGGATGTTCGGCCCTTCACATGAGCAGATATCTAAACTTGAGGAATATGCTGCGCACATAGGTTTAGCTTTCCAAATAAAAGATGATATACTTGATTTAAGCGGTACAGCCCTGGATCTGGGTAAAAATCCGGGATCCGATGTGAAAAAGGGGAAGTCCACTTTTCCGTCGCTTTTAGGCATGGAACGATCGATGAGTATGCTTGATGATGAGAGGTCTTCCGCGCTGAAAGCCCTGGCTGTTTTTGGCGACAAGGCAAAGCTTTTAAAGGATATTGCGGATTATATCGTTGACAGAGATCGTTAACGGAGGTTTTTATGAGAATTCTCTTTGAACTGTTGAAGAACTTTCCATTGATGGCCGCT
The DNA here is from genome assembly GCA_022709925.1 of Candidatus Margulisiibacteriota bacterium. Taxonomy (GTDB): domain Bacteria; phylum Margulisbacteria; class WOR-1; order JAKLHX01; family JAKLHX01; genus JAKLHX01. The sequence goes on along the minus strand of JAKLHX010000111.1, from coordinate 3,409 downwards.
TTGATATCCATGCTTGTCGGACAGGCCTTCAAAATAATCTACTACTACATTGTCGACAGAAAACTTAATTTCATGCATTTTTTTGAGTCCGGAGGCATGCCTTCAGCCCATTCGGCGATGGTGGCTGCCTTGGTGGTCGGTACAGGGATATCCTATGGCTGGTCTTCTGGTTATCTTGCGATATCCGTGGCCTTTGCCTGTATCGTTGTTTATGACGCTGTAGGGGTAAGAAGGGCAACAGGATATCAGTCCGCTATATTGAACAGGATAATCGAAGACCTCTACAAATCGGGAAGGATATCCACTGACAAACTCCATGAGTTCATGGGGCATACGCCTCTTGAGGTCATGTGCGGTCTTGTTCTCGGCATTTGTATCGCTTTAGCATTGTATTTCGGGGTGTACATCTTTGTTACTTGAAAAAACCGATCTCCCGTCCTCATTAAAAAAACTTTCCTGCCCTGAGCTGGAACAGCTGTCAAAAGAGATAAGGCAGGTGATAATCGAGACCGTTTCAAAGAACGGCGGCCATCTTGCTTCAAATCTCGGGACCGTAGAATTATCTATAGCGATCCATGCGATATTCGATTCCCCGAAAGACAAGGTCCTTTGGGATGTGGGGCACCAGTGCTATACGCATAAGCTGTTGACCGGAAGAAGGAAAGATTTTTCCACTTTGAGGCAGTACGGAGGGATCAGCGGATATCCTTCGACCGAGGAAAGCCCTCACGACCATTTTACGACAGGCCATGCCAGCACCGCGATATCGTCCGCGATAGGGCTTGCCAAGGCAAGGGACTTAAGGAATGAAGATCATAAGGTCATAGCGGTCGTCGGTGACGGCGCTTTTTCGGGAGGGGTTTCCCTGGAGGCCGTGAACAATTCAACGAACTTAAAGAGCAATCTTATAGTTGTCTTTAACGACAACGATATGTCCATATCAAAGAATGTCGGGGCCCTTTCCGAGTATTTTACAAAAGTAAGGATGAACCCTTTCTATACAGGAACAAAAGAGCGTGTCGAAAAGATGGTGAAAAGGATCCCGAAGTTCGGAGTGCCTCTCGCCCACCTGGCTGAAAAGATAAAGAACAGGATGAAGAACTTCATAATAGACTTCCAGACCGAGATCATCGTTGAAGAGCTCGGGTTCCAATATCTCGGGCCGATAGACGGGCACAATATAACGTTGCTCATGAGCGCGCTATCTTTCGCCAAAGACATAAGGAGGCCGATACTTTTGCATGTGCTCACAAAAAAAGGTAAAGGATATAAGCCGGCGGAAGAGAATCCGACAAAGTTCCACGGGCTCAGTCCGTTCAATATAGAGACCGGAGAACCGCTGTCCTTAAGTATCGATACTACCTACAGCGACGTGTTCGGTGAGGCTGTCGAGTCGCTGGCCAAGTCAGACGGAAGCATTGTTGCTGTTACTGCTGCTATGGTCGACGGTACCGGACTCGATTCTTTCGCGTCCTCGCATCCCGATAAGTTCTTTGATGTCGGAATAGCCGAGGAACATGCGATAGTCTATGCTGCCGGACTTGCCAAAGGCGGGATGACCCCCGTGTGCGCTATATATTCCACGTTCCTGCAGAGAGCATATGACGAGATATTCCATGATGTCTGTCTTCAGAACCTTCATGTGGTATTTTGCCTCGACAGGGCTGGGATAGTCGGGGATGACGGGCCGACGCACAACGGCGTTTTTGATATGGCATATCTCCGGCATCTTCCGAATATGGTGCTCATGGCCCCGAAAGACGAGAACGAGCTGCGCCACATGTTCTTTACTGCGGTAAAACATAACGGCCCTATATCGATACGTTATCCGCGATCCAAGGTTGTCGGTGTCGATACCTGTGAGGAACTCAAAGTCCTTGAGATAGGCCGGGGAGAGATCGTTTATAAGTCAAAAACAGGTTCAAAACGTGTTTTGTTGATCGCAATCGGGTCCATGGTCTATCCTTCGATTGAAGCCGCAAAAAAACTAGAAGATCAAGGCCTGTCTGCAACAGTGATAAATTCACGGTTCGTAAAACCTCTTGATAAAGGATTGATTATATCAGAAGCCCGCAAGGCCGATCAGATAGTTACGGTTGAGGAAGGCTGTTTGCAGGGCGGTTTCGGCAGCGCAGTGCTTGAGATCTTGGAGGATGGATGCATCAACATCCCTGTAAAAAGGATAGGACTTCCCGACAAGTTCATAGAGGCGGGGAAAAGGGATTTTATATTAAATAAATACGGATTGTCGGTCGACGGTATAGTCCAAGCCGTATCGGACGGTATCAAATGAAGTCAGATCTTGAGATAGTAAAAGATTCCAAGATGGTCCCCATAGAAAAAATCGCGAGATCTGCGGGTCTTAAAGCCGGTGAAATAGATCTTTACGGAAAATCCATAGCAAAAGTAAAACTTTCCGCTTATGAAAAAAGAAAGAACAAAAAGGACGGTAATCTGATACTTGTTACCACTACGACACCGACGCCTTTCGGCGAAGGAAAAACCACCACGACCATCGGTCTTGCTCAGGCCCTGAAAAAAATAAGGAAAAGATCTTTCGTCTGCATAAGAGAACCTTCTCTGGGTCCTACATTGGGACTCAAAGGCGGGGCCGCAGGCGGAGGATATTCGCAGGTCGTTCCAATGGAAGATATCAATCTGCATTTTACGGGCGATATGCACATGATCAGCTCGGCCCACAACCTGCTTTCGGCGATGATCGATAACCATATATATTTCGGGAATTCATCGGGGATCGATCTGGGCAAGATATCCTGGAACAGAGTGGTGGACATGAACGACAGGGCTCTGAGAAATATCACTCTTAAGTATAAAGATATATCAAGAGACACCTCTTTTGACATTGCGGCGGCTTCGGAAGCAATGGCAGTTCTATGTCTGTCGATGGATATAAAAGAGCTCAGGGAGAAATTGAGCCGCATTACCATAGGTTTTTCGGTATCCGGTGACCCGATAACTTCAAAGGACCTGAAAGCCGACGGAGCTATGGCGCTTTTGCTGAAAGAAGCCATAAAGCCGAATCTTGTCCAAACGATCGAGGGCGTCCCCGCATTCGTGCACGGAGGACCTTTTGCTAATATCGCTCACGGTTGCAATAGTTTGATCTCTACCAAGCTCGCGCTAAAATTGGCGGATTATGTTGTTACCGAAGCAGGGTTCGGTTCCGATCTGGGAGCCGAAAAGTTTTTTGACATAAAGTGCAGGATCGGCGGTCTAAAGCCTGCGGCCGTTGTCCTTGTGGTCACGACCAAAGCGCTGAAATGGCAGGGCGGTATAAAAAAAGACGAATGGAAAGAGAAGAACGAAGAAGCTTTAAGAAAAGGGCTTGATAATCTTTTGATGCATATAGACGGATTGCGTAATTACAATGTGCCGACGATAGTTGCCA
>JAKLHX010000110.1 GCA_022709925.1 Candidatus Margulisiibacteriota bacterium | reverse complement strand
TGATAGAGAAGTCTAAAGGGTATTATATCGTCGGTATAGGTGTGAACCTCAACAACAAGAACGGCCAATTCCCTAAAGAGCTTTCAGGCAAAGCTTCTTCTTTGCTGGAGGAAACAGGCGTCCTTTATGATGCGGACAGATTCCTGTCCGGTCTTTTAAGGGTGTTCGATCTCCAATACAGCGATTTTATAAAAAACGGGCCCGCAGAGATCGTAAGAAGAACAAAAGAGATGTCCGCGACCTTGGGGGCTCATTTAAAGATAAGGACCGATGGCATGGTCCATGAGGGGAAAGTCATCGATATTGACGGTTCAGGTTCGTTGCTATTGGAGCTTGCTGATGGTAAAATAATCAGTATAAGATCAGGAGAAATATTGTAAATGGCAACACGCGGGATAAGAGGCGCTATAACCGTAAAAAAGAACGAAAAAGACGCGATAGTTTTCGCTACCGAAATGCTCCTTGAAAAGATGATATCCGTGAATAAAGTTAAGGTCGAGGACATAGCGTCAGTTATATTCTCCGTGACAGCCGACCTTACAAAAGAGTTCCCGGCGATCGCTGCCAGGGAAATGGGGTGGTTATATACCCCTTTGATGTGTACCAACGAGATAGCCGTGGAAGGCAGCCTAAAAAAGTGCATAAGGGTGATGATGCTGGTCAACAGCGAAAAACCGCAGTCACAGATGAAGCATATCTATTTGGACGAAGCCAAAAAACTCCGTCCGGACCTTTCCAACAAGCAAAAAGACAGCTACTATCTTAGTTAAGGGGGATCTCTATGATCATAGTAATGAAGCACGGGGCGACTGAAAGCGAAGTGAACCACGTAATAGAAAAGTTGAAAAAGCACGGTTTTGGCGTGCATGTGTCAAAAGGCGTGGAGCAGAGCATAATAGGGGCGATCGGCGACAAGTCGACCTTTCAGCTTGAGACCGTTTCCATGCTTCCTGGTGTCGCAAGGATAATTCCCGTGCGCAAGCCTTACAAGCTTGTAAGCCGCGAGTTCCATCCTCTCGACAGCATAATAAAGATAAATGAGGACATATCGATAGGCAGCGGTAATCCTATAGTTGTGATGGCCGGCCCGTGTTCTATCGAGAACGAACAGCAGACGATGGATATCGCAAATTCCGTCAAGAAGTCGGGTGCAACCGTTCTAAGAGGCGGCGCGTTCAAGCCCAGGACCTCTCCCTACAGCTTCCAGGGATTAGGAGAAGAAGGTCTTAAGTTCATGGCAAACGCCAGGAAAAAGACAGGGCTTCCTATAGTGACGGAGGTCATGGACACAAGGGACGTCGAACTTATCGCCAAGTATTCGGATATCATCCAGATCGGCGCCAGGAACATGCAGAATTTCTCTCTTCTCAAAGAAGTCGGCAAGACCAGGAAGCCGGTCCTGTTAAAGAGAGGGCTTTCCGCGACTATCGAAGAACTGCTTATGTCTGCTGAATATGTCATGAGCGAAGGCAATGAATCCGTCATCCTTTGCGAAAGGGGTATAAGGACTTTTGAGACTTATACCAGAAACACCCTGGACCTGAGCGTGGTTCCTGCTATAAAAGAATTAAGCCATCTTCCAGTTGTGGTGGACCCGAGCCACGCTGTCGGCAAATGGAGCCTGGTCGGTTCGATGGCCAAGGCCGCGATCGCCGCAGGAGCGGACGGACTTATGATAGAGGTCTACCCGAACCCTGAAGAAGCGCTTTCCGACGGTCCGCAGTCGCTTACTTTCGAAAAATTCGAAGTCTTGATGAAAGAATTAGTCCCTGTGGCAAGTTCTATAGGAAGGTCTCTATACAGTTTTTAAGCTTGTCCAACCCGTTCTTATCGCGCGCAGATATTTCTACATAGGGTTTATATCTTTCCGAGATGTCTTTCGGAATGGTCCCTTTGACAAGGTCCATCTTATTGAACACTGTTATGATAGGTTTGCTTATCGCTCCTATTTCCTCTAGTACTCCGTAGACCGCGTCCATCTGCTTTTCCATGTCCGGGCTTGAAGCATCGACCACATGGAGAAGTATGTCTGAATCGGTGACCTCTTCAAGCGTTGCCTTAAAAGCGTCTATCAATTGATGCGGCAGTTTTTGTATGAACCCGACGGTGTCGGAAATGAGTACGCTTTTATCCGCGCTTATATAAAGTTTTCTTGTTGTGGTATCAAGCGTGGCGAACAGTTTATCCTGGGCCAGTACGTTCGATTTTGTCAGCACATTGAGCAGTGTGGATTTCCCGGCGTTCGTATACCCTATAAGGGAAAGGTTCTTTATGCCGGAAGATATCCTTGCCGACCTTTTCGTCACCCTGGATCTGCGGATCTTCTCTATATCCTCTTTCAGAAGGGATATCCGGTACCGGAGCTTTCTTTTATCCTGTTCGAGTTTTGTTTCGCCGGGCCCGCGGGTGCCTATCCCGCCGCCGAGCCTTGAGAGGAGAGTGCCTTTCCCGGAAAGCCGGGTCATCATGAACTGGTTCTGCGCCAGCTCCACCTGGAGCCTTCCTTCATGACTGTGGGCATGCTGCGCGAATATGTCAAGTATCAGTTCCGTGCGGTTTATGACCTTGATCCCCAGGACCTCTTCCAGGTTCCTTTCCTGGGAAGGGTGCAGGTCGTTGTCGAATATCACGAGGTTCGCGCCTGTCTGTTTCACGATCTGTATAAGCTCTTCGAGTTTTCCTGTGCCGATGAAGTATTTGAGGTCGGGTTTTGCTTTGTTTTGGGTTATGCTCCCGGTGATCTGCGCCCCCGCCGTTTTTGCCAAAAGCGCAAGCTCGACCATCGAAGCTTCTATGGAACCTTTGTCTTTTTGGAGCTCGATCCCGACGAGTATGGCTTTTTCTCTGTCCATTAAGAACAGTTTACTTTGATACCGTGATATTTACAAGGTATTTCAGGCGTTTTCGCCGTTATAGGCGAGATATCCAGCGACAGTGCGATATCCTCCAAATTCGAAGAGATTTAACGCTTTTATTCCGCCTTCCTGTTCGCCTTTACCCGCTTCATTTTTTTCGATCGTTTGAAGTTCTTTGAATAAAGGATGCCATTTGGATGCGGATTGTGTCCCTCCCGGGCAATTCAGCCTTTTATCAGCCCTTTCCATCATGTTGCCAAAAGCTGCAGCCGTATCATCTTCCTGGAACAGGCATCTTATTGCCTCATCAATGTTCGGTTTTGGGTTTGCGTCGCTTGAGCTGTATACCAATACTTCTGTAGGCGTATACTCCCTGTATGCATTGACTATGCCAAGCATATGATCTATGACAGGCAACGAGAACTGCGCCATATTCTGATCAGCTTCGGAAGCGTCAGAACCTTTCACCAGGGATGCTTTATGGCTCATTATTCCGCCATATGTCCTTATCATATTGCATATCATCCCTATAGAAGACAGCCCTTCTCCGAATTTGAAAGTATTTGACCGTATAAGAGCGGTAAAACAGCTGATCTCATGAGCAAAATTCGGGGAAATAGGCCCTCTTTGCGCCAATGCGGCCCACATTAAATGATTCGGTCCTTCCGGAGTTATGTTCAGGTCAAGGGTTCCGTGTAGTTTTTCTAGTTCCGCAGGAAGGTTGTCCTGGTTCAGGACGATGTTCCAGCAGCTGTGGATACGTGCAAGGTTTAGTGTCAAGCCGCTGCAGTGTGATGAATTGTCAATGACGGACAGTGCCCTGGTAAAATCCCCTTGATCAGTTTGCGGAGCTCTGGATATCTGGTCTAGTGTCCATGCGGATGTCGCGGGATTTCTGTCATAAAGATCTTTTGAAGAGCAGAATAGATGGGCAAGCCTGTCATGGCTGCTGAACCTGTATTCTTTCAGATCGTCTTTGCAGGTCTCGAGTCCCACTCTTACCATCGAAGGTCTTGAAAGTGCCGCCAGGGAAGCCGCTGCCGTCTTTAGCTGTGCCGGATTATATGCTCTTATACCTCTTATTTGTGTAGCTACAGCCGATTCTGCCGCGTTTAATCTCATGTTTTTATTTCCGCCTTTCTTTATACCCCTCTGTGTATATATCGATAAAAAAGGAGGCGGATTTCAAACTGATCAGTACTGTTCTTTCTTGGGGGAGCGGGTCATCAATACGGATATCGCGGTTTTCGGGTCCTTGCCTTCAAATAGGACGG
>JAKLHX010000011.1 GCA_022709925.1 Candidatus Margulisiibacteriota bacterium | reverse complement strand
GAGAGAGGCCTCGGTATATCTGGCGGGCGGCTCGGTAAAGTGCTGTGACGGGGAAAGGCTCTCAAGCTTTAACACTTCCCCTTCTTCAAGGGCCGGCAGATTCGACTGCTTTTCTTCTTTCTCATCTTTGCTTTCTTCATACAGAGATAAAAATCCGTCGAATTTAATGACGCTTCCAGATGATCTGAAAAGATAACCGTTCGCATCTATATCCACTGATGTCATATCGGAAACAGCCGGGTTCATCTGTGAAGCAACGAACCGTTTCCAGATGAGCTCATAAAGCTTCATTTGTTCAGGAGTGAGGCTTGATTTTATGCTTTCAGGAGACCTGTAAACTGATGTCGGCCTTATCGCTTCGTGCGCGTCCTGGGCGCTTTTCTTTGTCTTATACACATTCGGGGATTTAGGCATATAAGAAGGAGAGAAATTCTCCCCGATATATTTTCTGACTTCCTGGATAGCGATATCAGCGACCCTCGTAGAATCTGTCCTCATGTATGTGATAAGACCTACATGGCCTTCACCTTCTACTTCGATACCCTCGTACAATCTTTGTGCTATGGACATCGTCTTTTTCGCCGGATAGCCGAGTTTCCTGGCAGCATCCTGCTGGAGAGAGCTGGTTATGAAAGGAGGGAAAGGATTCCTCTTTTGCTCTCTTTTTCTTACTTCTTTTACTTTATATACTGCGCCTTCAAGGGCTTTTAATATGCTTTCGGATTGTTCCGCGGAAGAGATAACTAGCTGTTGGCTTTCTTGCGAATGTATAAGCGAGCTGAAATGGTTCTTGGCACCCTTTTTCAGGAGCATAGCCGTTATTTTCCAATACTCTTCCGGTACGAACCTTTGGACTAAAGACTCTCTCTCGCAGATAAGCCTTACGGCGACGGACTGTACTCTGCCGGCGCTCAAGCCCTTGCGCACTTTTTTCCAAAGAAGAGGGGATATCTTATAGCCAACTATGCGGTCAAGGATGCGCCTGGCCTGCTGAGCGTTCACCCTGTTAAGGTCTATTTCTCTGGGGTTCTTGACGGCTTGCCTTACGGCGTCTCCGGTGATCTCGTTGAACTCTATCCTTTTGGTCTTATTCGATTTATTTATCAAAAAAGCCAGATGCCATGCGATCGCTTCCCCTTCACGGTCCGGATCGGGAGCAAGAAGGATCATCTTTGCGGAAGAGGCAGCGGACTTAAGTTCTTTTATGACCTTTTCTTTGCCTTTAAGCACTTCATATACCGGGGCAAAGTCTTTTTCGACATCGACCCCTAGAGATTTTTGAGGCAGGTCCCTTATGTGTCCCGCGCTGGCTTTGACCTTGTAGTCTTTGCCAAGGAATTTTTCAAGCGTTTTTGCCTTTGCAGGCGATTCAACGATAACTAATATTTCAGCCACTTCAATCCTCCTATACTACTAATATAATAAACATTTGTTGAATATACAAGATAATACATTGTATGTCAAACGAGCCGCCACCGGTACTACAGCAATTTTTTCGCCGTTTCTTCGGCTTTGAGCAGCGCTTTTTTGAGGCTTTCCGGATTCCCGTCGTTCTTATAATCCGTATCCGCATAGATAACCACATGGCTGAAAGGCAGAGGTATAAAGTATTTATCCCACCTGAAAGGCAGGGTTATCTTCCTTGAAGCCACTATGGAAATGGGGACTATCTTTTTGCCGGTCTTCTCGGAAAGGTAGAATATCCCCGGTTTTACCTGACGTCTCGGTCCTTTTGGGCCATCCACGGCGATCACAAGATTATAGCCTTCTTCAGCGGCCCTTATAAGCTGCAAAGTGGCATATGCCCCGGATTTTGGATCTTTGCCGAACGAGGTCCTTATTATTTTAGGATTGAACTGTTCTATGGACTTTGAAAGTATCTCGCCTCTAAGCCCTTTGGTGGCAAGAACGGCAACATGCTTAAAAGGATTGGCGTATCCCGCCATGAATATCCCCTCATGCCATAAAGCTATGATCCCTGAATCCCCGACCCCATCGAAGCCTATTATATCCATGCGTATTATTTTTTTGACGATATTCATCATTAGTTTCATAAGTGAAGAAACGACTAGAATATAGATATTCCTTATGATGCTCATCTGGAGAACAGCCTTGCTATCTTAGGATCGTCGATCCGCGCCACAGAAGGCCTCCCGTGAGGACAGGTCGAAAAATTCGAAGTAGCGAACAGTTCCCTTACAAGAGACCTCATCTCCTGGTCCGAAAGCCTGTCACCGGCCTTTATCGCTCCGTGGCAGGCGGCAAGCTTTGCGATCTTGTCGGCGAATTCGTCCGTCTTTAGATACTCCGCTCCGCTGCCGACCTCCAGAGCAAGGTCGCTTAATAATTTTTTGACGTTTATATTGGTCATATCGGAAGGGACGGCTTTGACCCTTATAGAATCACTGCCGAAGACCTCCAGATCAAATCCGAGGTCCAGGAACCTTTCAATGCTCTTCTCTATCATGGAGAACTCTTTTTTATCGAGAGCTATCACTTGAGGCATAAGACACACCTGAGAATTTGATCTTGATATCTTCCCGGACTTTATCTTTTCGTACAATATGCGCTCATGCGCGGCATGCTGGTCTATGAGGACTATATCCCGGCCGTCGACACATACGATATATGTATTTGAGACCTGCGCTACAGGTACCGGAACGGCAGCGCTATTTAAAGGATCATCCTCGCTGCTCGATATAATGACCGGGGATCTTTCTTCCGCAGGCATATCGGCAGGAACATGGCCTGACGGGAACTCTTCGGGAAAACACATGCTGACCGCCTGCATAGACTTTTCTTTACCGACAAAATTTCTTTCCGGCGGTACAAAACCATCCGGAGAATACACCATTTTTGCCGGCGAGTTCTTTATCAAAGAATGTTTTACCGCTTCGCTTATGCTCTTGATGACCCTTCCCGGATCGGCGAATTTTACCTCTCTTTTCGCGGGATGGACATTCACATCTATACCCCCGGGATCTACGGAAACGAATAATATGCCCGCAGGATGCCTGTCTTTAGAGATAAGATTCCTATATGAACTTTCCAGCGCGTTTGACAGGAGTAAATTCCTTACGTATCTCCCGTTCACAAAGAACAATTGATAATCTTTGTTCACTTTTGTATCCGACGGCTTGCTTACATATCCTTTGATATTCCCAAGATCCACTTCGACGAGGCTTTTCGCAAAAGCGTTGCCGTATATCGAAGCAATGGCGTCTAACACGTTGCCGTTACCGGAAGAAGAGATGACCTCTTTGCCGTTAGAAACAAGCTTAAAAGATACTTTTGGATTAGAAAGCACCAGTTTTGAAACTATATCAGATATATGGGTTGACTCTGTCTGGTCGCCTTTCATATATTTCAGGCGCGCGGGAGTATTGTAAAAGAGATCTTTGACTATTATAGTCGTCCCTCTGGGGCATGCACACTCTTCTTTTTCTATTGTCTTCCCGCCTTCTATATATATCTTTGTGCCTTTGTCGCCGTCATTTGTAAGCAGTTCAAACCTTGAGATGGAAGAAACGGCCGCCAGCGCTTCTCCTCTAAAACCAAGGGTGGAGATATTAAAAAGGTCTTCGGCTTTCCTTAATTTTGAGGTCGCATGCCTTTCGACGGACAAAGCGGCGTCCCGTTCGCTCATGCCGCAGCCGTTGTCGGTCACGAGGATCAGGCTTTTCCCGCCGCTGTGGACCTCTATCGCTATCCGGTCGGCACCCGCATCTATGGAATTCTCGACAAGCTCCTTCACTACCGAGGACGGGCGCTCCACGACCTCCCCTGCCGCGATCTTTGAAGCGAGCACTTCATCAAGTATATTTATCCTGTCGGCCATGAAATCAAGCCCCTGTTTTCCCGATATATATTTGAGTTAATTTTAGCACGGTAAAGGGACGATTTATGGCTGGACAACTGAACATGAGAGCAACACAAATAGGGATAAATCCTCGCGGGAACCGGCCGGTATTCTTGCGCGAGCATGTCGTGAATTCTATGAGAGTACTGTCAAGGCCGACGGTTTCCTTAAGACCGGATATAAGCTATCAGATGCCGTTCATGAAATTGCTTATTAAAGAACAGATAATAAATCCGGAGACCGGCGTGCTTAGTCCCGCCAAATTTAAAGCGGCCTTTGGGCAAAGAACTTTTTTGGAGAGGATCCGAGGCTGTGTTTCAACGCGTTTCAGGGACCCTGATATTGAAGAGATAATGAGAGCCTGCCTTGGAAGGATAATAACTCCTCACGAGGACAATTTTTCGGAGAATCGTTATCCGGACCGGTCTCTCAGGGACGGCTTTCTTCCGATGGAAGAACCCGTAAAAGAAGCCCCTCCCGCAGTTGAAAAAGAGACACCCGCTCCTGTCGAAAAAAGAGGTTCAAAAGAGTCGGAGAACAAACCCATAATTAAGGTGCTTTTACCATCAAAACCGGCGGTTCCCAGGATTGCATCAACAAGCAAAGATACCGCCGCAAAAACAGATCTAAAAGTTCCGGCAAATACCAAAAAACCAGCAAAAAAAGTTTCCTTGCATTCTCGGATCGAGGACAGAAAACCATCGGCAATAAAAAGGACGGGATTTATCCCGTCCATAACATCTTCCGTGTTAACTTTGCCGTATGAGGCCATGTCTCTCCCACCTGAATTAATTATAAAACTGCCAAAACTTATAATAGGAAAAAGGATAGAGGCCATACGGGAATCAAGAGGCCTTAAAAAAAGCGAGCTGGCAAATGCTGCGGGGATATGCACATCAACGTACGCTTATGTAGAGAACAGGGATTCTCTTCCAAACCCTCATCAGCTCTTTGCGATATCAAAAGTATTGAACGTAGCGCCCGAATCGATCATTTACGGAGCATCGTTCGGGGATATAGTCCCAACCTTATCCGAAGGCGCAAAGATATTATTCCTCAGGCTCAGACATGGTTGGACACAACAAGACCTGGCAGACAAAATGGGCAATATCGTCACAAGAAGCACGATAAACTACTGGGAACAGGATAAAACATTCCCTGAAGAAGATATTTTGAGGTCTTTAAGGAATGCTCTGGAATATGGGAATATTCACACAAACTCAAGACATGTGTCCCTTGGAAGGGCTTCCGAAGAACCAAAATTGCTTGCCGTAGCCTCAAGGATGAAAAGGGAAAGAACAGTAATAAATCCGGGAACTTTGTCAGCACTCTCCGGACTGTCATTGACGACAGCGAGGAGTTTTTTGAAGAAACACCCTGAATACGGCTACTCAGCCTAACTTACCACCACTTTTTTCAGCAGGTCCGTAAATCCGGGGAAAGATGTTTCGATGCATTCGCTGTCCTTAATGGTCACCTTGCCTGTTGCTGCCAGCGCCGCAACAGCCAAAGACATCGCGATCCTGTGGTCCCCGTGGCTTTCACAGACAGCTCCGTTTAATGGGCGTCCGCCTTTTATTACCAGCCCGTCGTCTTTTTCTTCTATTGATACGCCAAGTTTGCCGAGCTCCTCGCGAACGGTCTTTATCCTGTCGCTCTCTTTAACCCGCAGTTCTTTCGCGTCCGATATCACCGTATCCCCTTCCGCAAAAGCCGCGGCAACGGCTATTGCGGGGATCTCGTCTATGAGTCTCGGGATTATATCTCCACCGATACTTACGCCTTTCAACTTACCGGATCTGACCGATATGTCGGCCCTGATCTCTCCCGAGAGAATATTCTCATTCTTTATCTCCAGGGCCGCCCCCATCCTGTGCAAGACATCGATCATTCCTGTTCTGGTAGGATTCAGTCCGACATTTTTTATCGTCAGAGAGGAACCCGGGACTATCAAAGCCGCAACGATAAAAAACGCGGCCGAAGAAATATCCCCGGGCACATTCACATCAAAGCGAGAAATACTTTTGACGGATGATACTTTTATCGTATTGCCTTCTTTTGAGAACGGAATTCCGAAATGTTCGAACATCTTTTCTGTGTGGTCGCGGGAATGTCCGGGTTCTGTTATCTTTGTCTCCCCGGACGCAAAAAGCGCCGCGAACATCAGGCAAGACTTGATCTGCGCGCTCGCGACCGGCAGGGAATATTCGATAGCGCTTAAATGTCCGCCTTTTATCTCGATAGGAGCATATCCTCCGTCCTTGCTCCCTCTTATCACGGCCCCCATCTTCCTTAAAGGCTCGACCACCCGCATCATGGGACGTTTTTTGATGGAATCATCCCCGGTGATCGTAGCAGAAAAATCCTGGCCTGCGAGTATTCCAAGGAGCAGTCTTATCGAAGTCCCTGAATTGCCCACATATAATATATCCTTAGGAGGCAGAAGTCCTTTGAGCCCTTTTCCTTTTACCTTATAAGCGGACGGACCATGATCCGGAACGCTTATCTTCTCGATATTTATTCCCATGCTCCTGAAGCACTCGGCGGTACGCAGGCAGTCATCGGACTCAAGGAAGTTCTCTATGATGCACTCCCCGTCGCAAAGTGCGGCAAGCATCACGGCCCTGTGAGAAATGGATTTGTCCGAAGGGACCTCGATCTCTCCTCTGATGCTTTTACACGGGTTCACCTCAAGATCCATAGATATCATCCCTCATTTTTTTTGCTCTCTCAAGACGGTCGGTTATCTTTGACACATCGCCTTCTTTTATTGAAAATTCGAGGTCTTCGACAGATCTTTTGAAATTGCCGATCATTTCAAGTACGGCTTTTTTATTGGTGACGAACATGTCCCTGCCCATCTCCACGTTCCCGGAAGCGACCCTGGTAGTGTCCCTAAAACCGGAAGATGCAAGTCTAAGACAGCTTTCTTTTTCCTGGCCCAGACCGCCGATGGCGTTGACCAGAGAAACCGCTACGGCAAGAGGCATATGGCTTATCGCGGCAACCGCCAGATCGTGCTTTTCCGGCGACATTATAGAAAGCTTTACGTCCAGCTTTTCGATAAAGTCAGCCAGTTTTTTGAGGGCCTCGCCGGAGGTCTTGGGGGTCTGCGTCAAAATATAGTTGGTGCCCTCGAAAAGATATTTTGTCGCTGCCTTTATGCCCGACCTCTCGCTTCCCGCCATGGGATGCCCGCCTACAAAGAAAACGCCTTCAGGCATAGCATCTTCGGCTTCAGACACTATCTGCGATTTTGAAGACCCGACGTCCGTGACGATACAGCCCGGCCTCAATACAGAAGAGATCGTCTTTATCATGGGCACGATCGAAGCTATCGGGGTACAGACAAAAACAAGGTCCGCATCCTTGCAAACCTCTATCGGATCAACCGAAAAATCGTCAAGGGCTTCTTTTGCTTTCGCTTCTTTGAGGTGGTCGATGTTCCTGCTGACGCCTACTACCTTTTTCGCAAGGTCCTTGTTCTTTATCGTCATGCCCAGAGAACCGCCTATCAATCCCATCCCGATCACTACTATTTTATTCATGATATCAAAGCCCTTTCTTGAAAAGTTTTGACGCGAGCTCGAATCCTCTGTCTATCACAAGAGGGCTTCTTGCTATGTCTTTTTCACTGAACTTTTTTATCGGGCCTTTCTCTATTCCTGAACCGAACATGGCAAACGGAACACTGCCTCTCGAATGGGTCTTTATGGCCAGGGGCGTTGGATGGTCCGCAGTAACAAGTATCCTGTAATCCTTGTATCTTTTCAGGCCTTCAAGCATGGTCCCCACAACAAGCCTGTCAAAATCCTCAATGGCTTTTATTTTCCCTTTTATATCGCCGTTATGTCCTGTCTCATCCGGGGATTCCACATGGACCAGGACAAAATCCTTCACTTTAAGGGACCTTAAGGCATATTCGGCCTTGCCTTTGTAATTGGTATCAAGATATCCGGTAGCTCCGGGAACATTTATCACATCCAGTCCGGCATAAACGCCTATGCCTTTTATAAGGTCGACAGCCGTTATCACCGAGCCGCTGATGGCGAATTTCTCGGCGTAAGTCGGCATGCTGGGTTTTATCCCCTGCCCCCAAAGCCAGATGGAGCTGGCCGGCTTATTACCCGAAGCGATCCTTTTTTTGTTCACAGCGGACCTGGAAAGGACGGGAAGAGCTTTTGACATTATCTCTTTTATCAAAGAAGCTCCATTACCTTTGGGCATATGAGAAGAGCTGTCTTTCCCGGTGATGTCGTGCGGGGGAGTGCATTTCACGAGTCTGGGACCGTTCTTTATGACGCAAAGATGACGATAGCTGATCCCCGGATAGAACCTAACATTCTCGTCAGCCAAAGAAGAGTTCAATTCCGCGATTATTTTCTTGGCTTCGGCTGAACTTATATGTCCCGCACTATAGTCGTCCATTATCCCGTCAGCAATGTTCACGAGATTGCATCTGAACGCTACATCGCCTTCTTCAAGCTCAACCCCCATGCTTGCAGCCTCAAAAGGCCCCCTGCCCGTATAATATTTTTTCGGGTCATAGCCGAAAATGCTCAAGTTCGCGACATCGGAACCTGGAGGAAGGTTAGAAGGAACAAAATTCGCCATGCCGCAAGTCCCGAACGACGCAATAAGGTCCATATTGGCGGTGTCCGCGACTTCAAGAGGGGTCTTGCCGCCGAGTTCTTTCAGCGGAGTATCCGGCATCCCGTCCCCGACAAGTATCACATATTTCATATCACTGCATCTTTCTTCTTTTTAGCCGGCACCTTCTTATTATTTTCATACTGGAGATATTCTTTTGCAAATCCGAAATCATTCGGAACCACACTGAATATGCCATCCCCTATGGCCTTTATCACCGGACGTACCCCCGCAATAGTCTGCGCATTATCTATGCCGGACCTGATATCTTTAGTCATAGGGACCATTTCAATAAAATACAGGGCCAGCCACAGGACCAAAAGCCCCTTGGCCGCACCTATCAAAGCGCCTCCGAAAGAATTTAAAGGCCCAAGCAGCCCGTGGCCGAATATCTTATGTAAAAAAGACCCCGCAAGCAGCGTAAGGAAATATATGCCTCCCCATGTAAGTGAAAACCCGACTATATATATCAGGTTCTCGGGGATCTTTACATATCGGCTTATGAACATCGCTGCTTGTCCGTACCAGGTAAAAGCGATGAACACCGCAAGCAAGATCGCCAGTATATCAAAGACGGACCTGATAAATCCGCGCAAAAAACCTCTGCCGACGGATAATATCAAGAAAACGGCAACTGTTATATCTACCCAGTTAAAATTCATTCGGGTTCTATATCTTGCCTTTGGTCTTCAGGTCTTTTTTTATCTTCAAGAGCTCTTTTTTGAGTTTGGGATATTTAAGCGCGAGTATCTGCGTCGCAAGTATCGCGGCATTCTTGGACCCGTCGACAGCAACAGTAGCGACCGGAATTCCCGGAGGCATCTGCACTATAGAATAAAGTGAATCGGCCCCTCCGAGTCCCTGCGAAGATATCGGTATCCCTATGACAGGCAATATAGTGTACGAAGCGATAACCCCCGGAAGGTGAGCGGCCATCCCCGCCCCTGCTATTATAAGATCGTAATTTTTTTCGGCTTTTCTGGCTATTTCCATGACCTTTTCCGGATTCCTGTGTGCAGAAGCGACCATGACGTCCTTAAAGACCTTGAACCTGTCAAGTAATGCGAGACCGGCTTCTATCTTAGGGAGGTCGGAATTGCTTCCGACGATCACGAGTATTTTCGGCTTTTTCACGGTATATCTCCTTTAAAGCATATTATATCAAAAAGCTCCTCTTATAACCCCGTATGTTATACTTTCCTTAATGGGGACCGAACAAAAAAAGCTCGTATATCTCATAGGCGATCCTGTCGAGCACAGCGTTTCGCCGCAGATGCACAATGCGGCATACAGCGCTTTAGCCCTTGATTTTGAATACAAACTTCTCAAAGTAGCGCCTTCGGACCTTGGAAAGGCTATTGAAGGGTTGCGAGCGGAAGAGGTCGCAGGATTTAATGTGACAGTCCCGCACAAAGAGAATGTCATCAAATATCTTGATTCGATAAGCGAATCGGCTGAGATCATAGGCGCGGTCAATTCCGTAAAGAACGAGAACGGGAAACTAAAAGGATATAATACCGATTCGATCGGGTTCACGGAATCTATCATAAAAGACGGCCGCATCGCATTAAAGAACAAAAAGGTCGTCATGATAGGCGCCGGCGGAGCCGCGAAAGCAGTGGCTGTCGCGTTGTGCAAAGAAGAGATATCTGAACTTACTATAACCGATATAAATACGGAAAAAGCCAAGAACCTTGCAGAAAGTTTAAGGAAAAGCTTCAGTAACAGGATATCGGATGTGCCGGACAACAACATCTTGAAACAAGCCATAATAAATTGCGACTGCATCATAAACACAACTCCCGTAGGCATGTACCCCAATGTTGGGGCCTCGCCACTGGACGAGAACTCTCCCATACATGAAGGGCACTTTATATATGACCTGGTATATAATCCCGCAGCGACTACGCTTGTAAAAATAGCCAGAAAAAAAGGCGCAAAAGCGATGACCGGCCTCGGAATGCTGGTAAGACAAGGGGCCGCGGCCTTTGAACTATTCACGGAAAAGAACGCTCCCATACAAATAATGTGGGATGCCGCGGAAAAGGCACTGGGCCTGTATAAACACTGACCGCTGTTGAAAAAACCAACACATCATAAGTAAGGGCGGGTTTTAAACCCGCCCCGACGATATCTTCCAAACGGCATGAAAATTGCTCCTCATCTCTTGTAATGAAAAAAGGATTTACAATATTAGAGCTTCTGATCGTAATTTCTCTTGTGTCTTTGTTGATGTCTATATCCGCAATGAACATGGCCGGCTTAAAAAGAGCACTGCTTCTGGACAATTCTGCAAATGAACTGGCAAATACATTGACTATAATGAAACAAACCGCGATATCATCTTCTGGCCGTACGGGACTTGTCTGTAACGTCAAAAAATATTACATAGAAACGCTTGATCTCTTCTCGAACTCGATGAAAAAGACCCGCGAAGCGTCGCTCCCTGACGGGATCTGTTTTAAGGAGCCTTGCGAAATAAGCTTCTCTCAATCCGGGTTCCCTATTCCCGGATACTCCGGGACCATAACAATGTCTGACCGTTCAGAAAGGATAAAAAAGATCATAGTCTCCTCTTTCGGGAGGATAAGGATTGAATAGAAAAGGGATATCAATAGCGGAAAGCATCGTAGCAGTATCGCTTCTTTCCATGACATGCGCATATCTATGTCCGATGCTTATACATTCCGCCAAAACAATATCAGAAAGCCATATTCGGTATTCGCACACGCTGGAAGCGGAAAAAGAAATGGAAGAGACCAGACAAACACCTTTCAACCTTTTGTCGGATCATGACGGTCTAAAAGTTTTCAGCATGGACGGCAATACCAGATCTCTTGAGATAACCCACAAAGGGATTAAATTGTATGCAATACGGTCTAGGTATTAACAAAAAAAACTTCACTATCATAGAGCTGCTCATAGGCATATGCATATCCGGCATCATCCTTATCCCTGCTTTTCATATATTGTCATCCGCGCTTTTAGCGGTAAAGACAGCGGCCAGGAATAGCTCTAACTTCCAACATGCGCAATCGGCAATGACCACGATCACAAGCGACATAAGAGGCGCCGACTGCATAAACCCGGCATCAACAGACAAAAGACTTGTCATTTCTTCCGGACCGGATATCATCCTGTACGAGCTTGGATCCGGCAAGATAAAAAGGTCCGTGAATTCTTACGGACAATACATAACTCCGGACGGCGCCATTAAAGATATGAAATTTTCATATCCGTTTGATAGATCCGTTAAGACGGAAATATATCCGAACGCTTCCACAGATCGCTTTACGGGAGAAAGTACATGCAAAAATTAAGCCGCCCGAGAAAAGGCTCGGCACTGTTGACGGTTTTAGCGATCATGTCCGTGCTTCTTATCATGATATTATCCGTATCAAAAGCAGCGCTATCCGATGCACGGCTTTCCCGTATAAAACTCGACCAGGCAAAGGTCTTTTACCTGTCCGAAAGCGGCATAGAACACGGGAAAAGCAAAATAGCCGCGGACCCGGGTTGGTTCACGGACGATATGTCGGTCGGTAAAGACAAAACATTATTATTGAGCGTTTGTGCCGGGAATAAATATAGCCTCGGTGACGGAGGATATAAAATAGTCAGAGCAAAGAACAAGAACGAACTTTATTCTATCGGGTTCCTCGGGACGGACATCACAAAGAGCCGTGCCTTCGCGTTCCAAAAGATAGAGTTCGAACTTCCGATCAGGCAGAAAAGATGGGAAATGTTCTAGACGTTGAACCTGAAATTCAAGATATCGGCGTCTTCCACTATATAATCGCGGCCTTTCAGATGGAACCGCCCCGTATCTTTGAGTTTTGCCTCGGAGCCCTCCGCCATAAGATCGTCATATTTGAACATTTCGGCCCTTACAAATCCTTTGGCGATATCGGAGTGTATAGCGCCGCCGGCTTCCGGAGCACTTGAGCCCTTTTTTATCGGCCAGGCGCGCACCTCATCCTCCCCGACCGTAAAAAATGATATGAGGCCTAGCCCGGCAAATACCATCCGGGTCATCTTATCCACGGCCGGCTCGTCTATCCCCATACCTTTCATGAACTCTTCTCGTTCATTCTCAGGCATCTGCCTTATCTCTTCTTCAAGTGTCGCGTTGACAAAGACCGCGGACATCCTGTATTTTTCATCAAGGAATTTTTCGAGCTCCTTATCGGCCGTGCTGTCGTCCTCGCAGTTGACCGCGGCGATAACCGGCTTTAAAGTAAGGAACTGGTAAGTGCGCAGCAAAACCTCTTCTTCGGTATTTGCCGTCATCCCCTTCAAAAGACCGTTCTCGTCAAGGATCTTTTTACACCTGAGCATAAGGTTCTTTTCTTTTTCTTTATCCTGCGCGAATTTTTTCTTCTGGTCTTTTTCTATCGTCTCAAGCCTTTTTTCTATGAGCATGAGGTCCGATATCACAAGTTCGGATATAAAGCCGTCGATATCTTCTTTGGCGCTGCCGTTTTTTGACACCCAGCATATCTCGTCGGCGTTCTTGATCTCACCGAACACAAGCGCTTTTGCGGGTCCTTGGAGATTGAAATCCGGCAGGAGTATATATTCTATCTTCGCGAACGTGGTCTTTTTGGGGTTGTACATCTTGTTCAGCTTTATGATCCTTGGGTCCCTTACGTCGCATATCCCTTTATGTATCTCAAGCGGTTTCTGGCTTATCGTATCAAGGCTTATGCCTGTAAGTACGCTAAAAAGCTGCTGCTGGCCTGATTGGGGATTGCCGACGATAACTACTCTCATACGATCATTTTAACATTATTTCCTGCACCACTCGAGTATTGGCAATATTGAACCCAAAAAAACCTCTTCCGATGGAACATCGTATACTGCATTTGTTCTTGAGATCACAGGCATCACTCTTGCGCCCGGCAACATCCATCCGTGCTTTACATCATTATTCTGGTATACTACGGTCGCCGGAACATCCAAAGCCTGCGCCACATGAGCGGTACCGGTCTCAGGGGTTATTACATAAGAGCTCCTGGATATTATACTTGAAAGTTCGCCTGGACTGCTGTTCGGCATTCCTACGACAGGAGGTTTGATCCCCGATAATTGTTTTAGAGCTTCTTGAAACTTTTTAAAAGCCGGCCATTGATCCGGCGCGCAGTAATTCACAAGGAATACAAGACGCCCATAGTTACTTAAGAAAGGACCTCTCCAACGATCGTTTATCTTACTTACTACATCAGCCAGCGTCCCCATTCTCCACTGATTATGGCCTTGGTTTGCGCATAAGTTCAACGTGAGAACAAAATCGTCAGGCAATATCCCCGAATCTCTAAACCTTGCGTCTACAGCATCCCTGTCGGCAGATGAAGACCATGCTTCAGGCCTGGGGTCCTGATCATATATCCCAAAAGGCTCGAGATAGCGCAGCATTGCCTTTCCCATATATTCTTCAGGCGCCACAATACTAGAAGGAGCATCTACATGGTGAGTAAAACTCTCATCTTCCGGTATGTCAGACTGAACCCTGGGCATCAAAGCGGAAAGCAACTTGTTGGAACCTATCCTAAAAGGGAACTTGATCCCTTCTTCACAAACCAGAGAATAGTAATAATATTCCTGGAAAGGCAGCGCTATCACCGCATCATACTGCCCTGCCATTATAACGGGGGCTACATAATGAAGCGCTTTATTGCAAAAAGGTCCTTCATCCGGGAGCTTATGTATGTGCAAGGGGAACGGACTTTTTTGGTAAAAATTAGCGCCGCCCTGGCTGGTCAGGACGCCGATCTTTGCTTCAGGGAACCTGCGGGTAAGCCCTCTTAGCACCTGAGTGGTCATTGTTTTCATTCCCAAAGCGGGAGTATCCGCCAAGACAAGGAACCTTGGAGGTCTTCCGGAAGGCAGATTTATCGTGCTGATCGACATAGCGCCCCTCTATTCATATATCGTTATTTTTGAGGGTATATTTCAAATCCGGGAAAAACACTCGGGGACTTAAATAGATGTTACATTAAAAACGTCTTGTATAAGCTCCGGGGTTAAAATCTGCGGAACGCTGCCGTCAGCTACAACAGTCCCCGATCTCAGCATTATGACCCTATCAGCATAATTTTTCACTAAATTAATATCATGGAAAGCGCCTATTATAAGTTTTTCGCCGGCAAAAGCTTTCAACATCTGTGCGATCTCTATCTGGTATTTGATATCAAGGTGCGCGGTCGGCTCGTCCAACAACATTATGTCCGTTCCCTGCGCAAGAGCTCTGGCTATAAGTACCCTCTGATACTCTCCGCCGCTTATGCGCGAAATATCCTTGTCCCTGAACCTGGACAGGTCCATCTTTTTTATGGCTTCTTCTATAGCACGGCGATCTTTGGAAGAATCTTCACCATACGGATGTCTCCCCATGGATACGAGCTCTTCTACGGTAAACCCTTTTACAGGACTTGAGACCTGCGGGATGAACGAGACGATCTTTGCCATCTGCTTTGGAGACATCGAGCTGAGAGGTTGTCCGTTCAAGAAGATGTTGCCCGAACTTATTTTTAGGATCCCAAGGAGTGCCAGGAATAAGGTTGTTTTGCCGCTGCCATTGGGACCGAGCAATGATATGAACTGCCCTCTTGAAGCACGGAATGTAATATCTTTCAAAATATCTTTATGCCCGTATCCCGCGCAAAGACCTTGTATCTCCAGGATATCCCCCATTTATTTTGTCCTCAACAGGAAGATAAAGAACGGAGCCCCGATAAATGCGGTTATTATCCCTACGGGGATCTCAGCCGGAGAAAGGAGCGTCCTTGACAGCATATCGGCAAAGACCATAAATACCGCGCCGAGAAGTCCGCTTGCAGGTATAAGATATACATTGTTTTGTCCTATCAAAAGCCTAACGACATGAGGAACTATAAGGCCGACAAAGCCTATTATCCCGCATATAGCGACCGACACGGCGGCCAGGACGGAAGAGCAGGCCAACAGAACAGCCCTTACGAACCGTACATTTACGCCCAGAGAGACCGCCTCTTCGTCGCTGAGCATAAGGATATTTAGCTGCCTGGAGAACATCAGCGCCACTCCTATACCGATCACTGCAACGACGGCGGCAATGTTCACGAAAAAC
>JAKLHX010000109.1 GCA_022709925.1 Candidatus Margulisiibacteriota bacterium | reverse complement strand
GATATCTTTGGACGTTCCAAGGCAGGAATTCTTTAAAAAAGAACTGAGCGTCGTTGTTTCCAGAGCTACCGGGCCGGGCAAGTTCGATCCTCTGTATGAGACAAAAGGCATCGATTATCCGCTTCCTTATGTCCGCTGGACCACACAGAGGAACATGGCATGTTTCCTTGATCTCATAGCTCAGGGGAAGGTCTCGGTCAAAGGGCTTATCTCTCACAGGTTCGATATAGAAAAAGCTTTGGATGCGTATGACATGATACTCAAAGGTTCGGAACCTTATTTGGGCGTACTGCTCAAATATGGCGATACCCCTAAAAAAGAGACGAAAGTCGTATTGCTTGACGGAAAATCCCAGAGAAAAAATGCGGCGCCCGGCAGCTCCAGGATCAATATCGCCCTTATAGGCGCGGGGCTCCATGCGAATTCGGCATTGCTGCCTTCCCTTAAAAAGTTCAGGAAAAAGATAAACTTGTCCTGGCTTGCTGCGGCTAACGGATACAAAGCCAAACATGCCGCGGATAAATACGGTTTCGGCAAATGCGTTTCTGATTATAAGGAAATATTAAAAGATCCGTCCGTTGATTGCGTCCTGATATCCACCAGACATAATCTTCACGCGGAAATGGCCATAGACTGCCTTAATGCCGGTAAACACGTTTTTCTTGAAAAACCTCTTGCGATGAATGAGGACGAACTGAAAAAGGTCGTTGAAGCCCGCAGCGCGCATCCGGACAAGGTGTTCATGGTCGGGTTCAACAGGCGCTTTGCCCCGCTTACGTTAATGGCGAAAGACCTTTTGAAAGATCCCGGGAACATGGTCATAAATTGCAGGGTCAACGCCGGTTTTGTTCCCAAAGACAGCTGGGTCCATGACAGTGGTGAAGGAGGAGGAAGGGTCGTCGGGGAGGTCTGTCATTTTGTGGACCTTATCCAGGGGCTTTCGAACTCTTTGCCGTCCGTGGTATTCGCGGAGAATACATCGCAGGACGGCGAGGACAATCTGGTCATAACCATAAAAATGAAGAACGGTTCCGTCGCGACTATTTTATATTCTTCACAGGGGGACAGGCTCCTTCCCAGGGAAAGGGTGGAGGTCTTCAGCAAGAAGTCCGTATGCGTCATAGATAATTTTAAATCACTGTTCTTTGCCGGGGAAGGCAAAGTGAAAAAGAAAAAGTCTTTCAGCCTTGACCGCGGGTTTGATAATGAGTTGAGAGCCTTGTTCGACGCCATATCGTCCGGCGGACAGGCTCCCGTCGACTTTAACGAGTACATATATACTACTTTGGTGACTTTTAAGATAACAGAATCATTGAGGACCGGAATGCCTCAAAGAATAGAATGGCCCGCAGAATGAACATCGTCCTTTTGTCGAGATATTTCCCTCCGGAAATAGGCACGGCCGCGAACCTTTTTTTTGAGCTTGCAAAAGAACTGGCTTCTTCCGGAAACAAAGTGACCGTCGTCACGAGCTTTCCCTGGTACAACCTGGGCGAGGTTCCCGAAAAATACCGCGGCAGGATATTCATGCGCGAGAACATGGAGGGCGTCGAGGTCGTCCGTGTCAGTTTTCCTCTGCTTGGGCCAACCAAACTTAAACTTGCCATGGGGCATCTTACGGCTCCTGTTGCGTCTTTCATCGGCGGGCTTTTCGTAAAAAGGCCGGATATCATCTATGTATATTCGCCTCCTTTATTCATGGGATTGTCCGCGTGGCTGCTCAGATTGTTCAAAAGGGTCCCGTTCGTTTTTGGCGTGCAGGACCTCCATCCGCAGTGCTATATAGACCAGGGGGTCTTAAAGAACAAGATCGCGATATGGATATTGCGGGCCCTGGAAAAATTCTGTTACAAAAAAGCTGATGCTATCACGGTACACTCCGAAGGCAACAAAAATTATATTGTCAGCAGAGGCGTTGACGGGAATAAGATAATAGTCCTCCCGAACTGGATCGATACCGACGAAGTAAAACCCCTGCCGCGGCGCAATGAGTTTTCAAAGAAGCACGGTCTTGATGAAAAGTTCATAGTCGGCTATGCGGGGACGCTCGGGATGTCCCAGGGATTGTTGAGCGTGATGGAGGCGGCCGATATCCTGCGCGGCAGAAAAGACATCGAGTTCTTTATAGTAGGGGACGGCATAGAGAAAAAAGCGATGGAGAAGATGAAGGAAGAAAAGAAGCTTGATAATGTCAGGTTCTTAGGCATGCAGACAAAAGCCGTGTATCCTCTTGTCGTGGCTTCCTGCGAGGTCGGATTGGTGACGCTTAATAAAAAGGTAAAGACCCCGGTCGTACCGTCGAAGATACTTAGTATGATGGCCGCTTCCAGAGCGGTCCTGGCGAGCATGCCGCTCGACGGTGATGCCCCCAAGATAATAGATGATTCCGGCTGCGGGATCTGCATCGGTCCTGAAGACCCGAAAATACTGGCGGAAAAGATAGCTTTTCTGGCCGATAATCGCGAAGCGTGCGAAAGATACGGCCGCCAGGGCCGGGAATATGTTGTGGGGCATTTTTCTCTGAAAAAGGTCGCGAGGGACATAACGAAAATGTTTGCTGATATAATAAGCAAGAGGAGGACATAGAAAATGACTTCTGACTATATGAAGAGCTACGAAAATAAGATCATTCTTGTGACAGGCGGGGCAGGGGCCATAGGGACCAACCTGTGCACTAAATTGTGCGATGCCGGAGCAAAGATGGTCGTTGTGCTTGATGATCTCTCTTCCGGGTACACATGGAACATGCCCAAGAGAAAGAACATAATGTTCATCAAAGGCGATGTCGCGGACGATGTCTATCTCAAAAGGGTGTTCTTTGAAAAGCCGGATATAGTATTTCACCTGGCCGCGTTCTTTGCCAACCAGAATTCCGTGGATTATCCTGAAAAAGACCTTATGACCAACGGATTCGGCATTCTCAAGATGCTTGAATATTGCGTGTTCCATAAGGTCCAAAGATTCGTCTACGCATCTTCCGGGTGCTCAATATACGGGAGTTCGGCTCCTCTTCCGTTAAAAGAGGATTTTATGTCCATGAATCTTACCACTCCTTATCAGATAACAAAGATGCTGGGAGAGCTTTATTGCAACTTCTTTAACAATCATTACGGCCTTCCCGTGGTCAAGACCAGGTTCTTTAATTCTTACGGCCCCGGAGAAGTGCCCGGACAGTACAGGAACGTCATCCCCAACTTTATTTATTGGGCGATGAAGGGAGAGCCTCTGCCGATAACCGGGACAGGGGAAGAGACCAGGGACTTTACTTATGTAGGGGACCTTGTCGACGGGCTTCTCCGCGCCGGGTATTTTGAAAAAGCGATAGGCCAGGAATTCAATCTGGCTTCCGCCAGGGAGACAAGGATAGTTGACCTTGCCAAGATGATAAATGAGCGCACCGGTAACAAGGCCGGTATAAAATTCTCTCAAAAGAGGAAATGGGATACAAAATCGAGACTTCTTGCTTCAGTTGACAAGGCAAGTTCACTTATCGGATATGAACCCAAGACCGACTTCAAGGCCGGTCTGGATAATGCTATAGAATGGTTCAAAGCGAATTGGGACCATATCGAGGCCAGTGCTTCGTTCGGTCCGGGGCTTTCATCGGCTGTCAGGGATAAATAGATATCTTGACCGTGATCGGTCCGGTGTAAAATGAAAAAAATAGTATTCTATACCAATGCGGTCGAGTTCGGAGGCGCGGAACACTATTTATCTGTCCTGCTCAAAGGGCTTTCCAGGGAAAAATATTCAGTATCTTTCATTTCCAAGGACGATTCTATAGGCAGGAAGATAATAGCCGGTATAAACGATATATCCTATTATAATACCGGGACTTTGTTTTCTCCGTTCAAGTTCATCAGGCTGGTCTTTTCCATAAGGCCGGACATTATCCATTTCAATCTGCCCGTTGCTTTTTCCTGTGCCGCGTCAGTATTGCTTGCAAGGCTTTTCGGCATGAAGAACATCATCGCGACGGTGCATTCAGTTGATATCACCGGATCAAAATTCCCGCTCCTCAAGCAGATCAAGAGATCTATCGCTAAGTTGTCGCTGTCTTCCATACGTTCGTTCGTGTGCGTTTCAGAGAAGAGCAAAGATGAATTCTCATTTAATTATCTCGTGCCGAAGGACAAGATACGGGTGATCTA
>JAKLHX010000108.1 GCA_022709925.1 Candidatus Margulisiibacteriota bacterium | reverse complement strand
TCAGAGTTATTAAGGATAAAAACTTCCATAGCCAATTTGAAGGTTGCCGAGATACAGGCCCGCAGTCTGAGGGATATAGCCAAGCTGTCGTTCGAGACCGCCGTCGGCATCAAGTTTGCCGGTGATCCGGATCTTGAAGAAGAGAAGCTTTCCGGAGTCCCGGGAAAGCTCCCTTCCGGCAGCGATCTGTTGGCTGTTGCTTATAAAAACAGGCCGGACTATCTTTCTTATGAACAAGGGCTCAAGGTCGCGAAAGATGCAATCAACATGGCTTACAGCGGATATCTCCCCAACATCGCGTTTTCTTACTCTGCCGGAAAAGCGAAGACCGAGTACAATAAGAATACGGCGTCAAACAGCGATCTGACGAATTGGCGGGCTATGTTGGTAGGTTCATGGACATTGTTCGACGGACTGAATACCGAGAATAAAGTAAGGGAGGCTTATGCAACGCTCAATTCCGCTAAAGCACAGGAACAGTCCATAAAGGACGCTATTTCTCTGGACGTAAATTCTTCATATCTGACCCTGCTTTCGGCGGTAGAAAAAGTGGTCGCTTCAGAGACTGCTGAAGACCTTGCCGGCAAGACCTTAAGGTCTGTGGAAGTGTCTTACGGCGCTGATACTATAAGCCGGCAGATGTACCTTGAGACGCAGACCGCATACCTTGTGGCCGCTACCGACCTTTGGGGCGCAAAGTACGAGCTTGAGGTCGCAAAGGCAAGATTGAACAGGGCGGTGGGGAAGAAAATGATCTGACCGTTTATGGACGCGATCTTCATGTCGTTGACTCCTTGAACGAGGGAAAAATTCAAGTTATACTGAAAATAGTATTGGGGCCCTTAGCTCAAGGGTGGAGCAATCGGCTCATAACCGACAGGTTGTAGGTTCGAATCCTACAGGGCCCAATTTTGTTTTTTAGGCGAATTTTAGATTCCCTTGACAATACCTCTCTCTCTTCTGTATAATCCCTGAATTCTATAGGGCGATAGGAACAACGATGTTTTTATTCGCGAGGTAAAAGGAATGTCTTCGAACATCAGAAAACTTCAGGAAGCCCCGGACTTTTATGAAAGCCTCATCAGACACTCTCCTTATGCCATCGTAATTCACAGCGGCGGGGTACTTAAATTTATAAATCCAAAAGGGCTCGCGCTTTTAGGGGCGACTAAAAAGGACAATATCATAGATCAGCCTATAACCCGGTTCATACATCCGGGTTCCCAGGCGCTGGCGGCTGAAAGGCTGAAGTCTTTGCAATGTCCCGGTGCTTTTGTAAAACCCGCAGAGGAAGTGTTTTTAAGGCTGGATGGCTCTTCGATAGATGTCGAGGTCGTTACATCCATGGTCTTGTATCGCGGCGAGAACGCTTTCATGTCTATCATAGTGGACATAACCGACCGTAAAAAAAATGAGCGGGCGTTAAAAGAAAGCGAAGAAAAATTCAGGAGCATCTCGGACAATTCGCCAAATATGATCTTCATCAATAAAGGCGGAAGAGTTGTATATGTCAATCCAAAATGCGTGCAGGCCCTTGGCTATACAAAAGAAGAGTTCCTTTCTCAAAAATTCAATTTTATGGACCTGATACTGGACGAAGACAAGACCCGCATCCAGAATATCTATAAAAAGCATATTCAAGACGGGGCGGATCCGGAGCCGTATGAATACAAGCTTAAGAGCAAGAGCGGGGCTGTGTTAGAAGTGGTCAACACATCCAAGCTGATCTATTTCGACGGTGAACCCGCCATATTGGGGATGGTCACCGATATTTCCATGCAAAAAAAGATGCAGAGGGCGTTAAAAGAAAGCGAAGAGCATTACAGGAATATGGTGGAGCTTATGCCGGAAGGCGTTGCCATCCATTCCGAAGGAAAGATCGTATTTGTTAATTCGCAAGTTGTGAGGCTATTGGGTGCGACGGTAAAAGATGAACTCATCGGAAGGTCTGTGGTCGATTTTGTCCATCCTGACAGCAAAAGGACGGTGATCGAGAGGATGAGGCTTCTTGCCGAAAAGGGGATGCCCGCCCCGGCAATAGAAGAAAAATTTGTTCGTGTCGACGGGACGACCGTCGAAGTGGAAACAATAGCAGACCCTATAACTTATAACGGCAAGCCGGCTGTCCAGGTAGTGGTGCGGGACATAACCGAGCGTAAAAAAAACGAAAAAATCATTTTAAACAGCCTGAAGTTGACCCAGCAGTACCTTGATCTTGTCGGTTCAATAGTCGTTGCCATAGATAGAGATCAAAAAGTCATATTGTTGAACAAAAAAGGATGTGAAGTTCTCGGGATGGAATGCTCTGAAGCGATCGGGAAGAACTGGTTCGATACTTTTATATCGGAAGATGAGCGGGCTGAAGTAAAAAGGACATTTGAAGGGATATTGAATGGCAGCATTGCGCCATTTGAACGCCATGAAAATAGGATCGTTACGAAATCAGGTGAGCAACGGGATATCTCTTGGCACAACAGCCTCCTTTATGATGATTCCGGCCGGATAACGGGATCTCTCAGTTCCGGGGAAGACATCACGGACCGCAAACGAATGGAAAAAGAGCTTCTTGATGCAAAAGAGGACAAGTTCAGAAAGATATTCGATTATGCGAAGGACGGGATATTGCTGGTGGATGTAAATACGCAAGAAAGGGCCCTGCACATGGCCAACAGCGCATTTTGTAATATGCTGGGCTATACCCCGGGGGAAATAAGAGGATTGAGCGTCAGGGACATCCATCCGGAAAAAGACTTGAAGAGTGTCATCGATAAATTTGAAAAACAGGTCAAACAGGAAGATTCCGTTGCGGAGAATGTGCCGGTAAAAAGAAAAGACGGGACTGTCTTTTATGCCGATATAAACTCTGCTCCCGTGGTGATCGAGGAAAAGAAATATCTCCTTGGATTTTTCCGGGACCTTAGCGAGCGCAAAAAAAACGAATATGCGATACAAAACCTTAACCGGCAGATAGAGATGATCTTGGGAGCGACAAAGACAGGGCTTGATATAATCGATTCGGATTTTAATGTTATATATATCGACCCGGAATGGAAGAAGGTTTACGGAGAAAATAAAGGCAGGAAATGCTACGAATATTTCATGGGAAGGGACAGCGTATGTCCGGATTGCGGAGCAAAGAAAGCCCTGGATACAAAAACACCTTTCATCAGCGAAGAATTGTTAAGCAAAGAAGGGAATCGGCCTATTCAAGTTACGACCATACCGTTCCAGGACAGTGACGGCCGATGGATGGTGGCCGAGGTCAATGTCGACATATCGGAGCGGAAAGTGTGGGAGGAAGATAAAAGGCGCGCATCGGAACTGAAGGCTTCTACAGAGATAAGGTCAAGGTTCACTTCAATGGTGTCACACGAGCTCAGAAGCCCTCTTTCGGCTATTAAGGAGGGAGTGAATATCGTACTGGAGGAACTTGTAGGGTCGGTCAATGACCAACAAAAAAATCTATTGTCCATGTCAAAAAGGAATATCGACCGGTTGTCCCGCCTGATCAATAATGTTCTGGATTTCCAAAAAATAGAGGCAGGGAAGATGACCTATAATATCCACGCGAACAATATAAAAGAAGTGATCCAAGAAACATGTAACACCATGGAGATATTGGCAAAAGAAAGGAACTTGATCCTTACAGCAGATGTCGACGGTGACATTCCGGATATCGAATTTGACAGGGATAAGATCATCCAGGTGCTTATAAATCTGGTCGGTAATGCCATAAAAGCCACGGAAAAAGGGAAGATCACCGTAAGCGCAAAGCGGAAAAATGATGCGGTACATATAGCCGTGGAGGATACCGGGATGGGGATAAACAAGCCCGACCTTGAAAAGCTTTTCAGGCCTTTTGAGCAGTTAACGTTTTCCGCGAGAAGGCAAAAGGGCGGGACAGGCCTTGGGCTCGCGATCTCGAAAGAAATGGTTCTGGCTCATGACGGGAAGATCTGGGCGGAATCGGAAGAAGGCAAAGGCTCCACTTTCCATTTTACTCTGCCCATAGTAAAAGCAGGGGGAGTTCATGGTTAAGAAGGTATTGATCGTCGATGACGAACCGGACTTTGGGCAGATGGTGGCCCGGGTCGCGGCGGATTTAGGGTACGAAACCCGGGTGACCACGAACGGTTATGAGTTCCAGACCGTCTATCAGGAATTCCAGCCGACGCTGATCGTGCTGGACATGG
>JAKLHX010000107.1:307-4202 GCA_022709925.1 Candidatus Margulisiibacteriota bacterium | reverse complement strand
ATGTATGCCTACAACAACTTCACATGGAGAGCTGATGCGCAGAAAGTGTTCGTTTTGATAATCGACACTTCATGCCATCAGGGCGCGGACGGGGACGGTTATACGACCAGGTCCGTTTCATCCGTTGAAGCCGCATTGACCGGCAATGCGACGGTATATGTCGTCAGTCCGAAACTGGATACTTATGGATCTTCAGGTCCGGACGGTTATACAAATACCGGCGACACCAGATGGCTGGCTGACGGTTATGGATGGTTCTCGGGAGTCGCGGAAGCGACTTACGGGACGACCAGGCCTTATACCGGGACCGGAGGGAAATGGGTCGAACTGCCCGCTTCAGGGGACATCGATCTTAATACTCTCGGCATAGCGACTTCTGTCACAAAAGGATATACGCTCACCTTCTCTTACACGGTAAGCGGAAGTGTCATATATATCCACGTGATGGTTGATACTGACGGTGACGGAGTGTTCGATTCAGACGGGTTGATAACCTTGTCCATATCGACAGCCGGAGCCGGTAAGTGGATGCCGAACGGTGAGTTGGCAAACCCTGCGCTTGGCGTAAAGGGCGGGTCCAACAACTAGGTTCCAGTAAGTTCGAAAAAAACTTTAGGGGCGCCGAAAGGCGCCTCTTAGTTTATGGAAATTTACCCGCCGAAATATGATCAATAAAATTGCAACGGCGTCAGGTTTTATGATATGCTAATTATCAATATGTTATCCAAAGATAAGCTTGTAGAGATACGCGAAAAGGCCAAGCAGATCAGGAAAGACATCATCGAAATGCTGGGAGGCTGCGGCTCCGGACATCCCGGCGGCTCTCTTTCCATAACAGATATACTTGCCTGCCTTTATTTCTACAAAATGAAGATAAACGCAAAAGAACCGACCTGGCCGGACCGTGACCGTCTTATACTCTCAAAAGGGCATGCCGCACCGGCGCTTTATTCGGCGCTTTCGCTCGCGGGGTTCTTCTCAAGGGAGTACCTAAAGACATTAAGACAGATAGGATCTTCTCTACAGGGCCATCCCGACAGGACAAGCCTTGCCGGAATAGAGATGTCGACGGGTTCTCTGGGACAGGGCATATCTATAGCCAACGGCATGGCGATCGCCGCAAAACTTGATAAAAAGGGCCACAGGATATATTGCATAATAGGGGACGGGGAATCACAGGAGGGGCAGATATGGGAAGCGGCAATGCATGCCGGACACCGGAAGCTCGACAACCTTACCGTGATACTCGACCATAACAATCTCCAGATAGACGGCAAGGTTGAGGATATAAAAGGTATGGAGCCTGTAGCCGATAAATGGAGAGCGTTCCGCTGGAATGTGATAGATAAGGTCGACGGACACGATATAGAACAGATCATAAAAGCTCTCGATAAAGCAAGCGAGCATAAAGGCAGTCCTACGATAATAATAGCCGATACCGTAAAGGGAAAAGGCGTCTCCTTTATGGAGAACAACGTGGATTTCCACGGAAAAGCCCCTAATAAAGATGAAACAGGACAAGCGCTGGATGAAATAAGGAGTTGCAGTTGTGAATTCTAAAAGATCTGAAGCCACCAGGGACGCTTACGGGAGAGCTCTTGTCGACCTCGGCAATGAGAATAAAGATATAGTCGTGCTTGACGCGGACCTGTCCTGTTCCACAAAGACATCTTCATTCCGAAAGGTTTTCCCTGACAGGTTCATAAATTGCGGGGTAGCCGAACAGGACATGATCGGTACGGCCGCTGGACTGGCAGCTTCAGGAAAGATCGCCTTTGCGTCCACTTTTGCAGTGTTCGGTTCCGGCAGGGCCTGGGACCAGGTGAGGATATCGGTCGCTTATCCGCGCCTTAACGTAAAGATCGTAGTATCGCACGGTGGAATAACAGTAGGTGAAGACGGCGCTACCCACCAGGCGCTTGAGGATATCGCGATAATAAGGGCACTGCCGAACATGACGGTGATCGTCCCTGCCGATGCTACCGAAACTTATAAGGCGATAAAAGCCGTCGCGGCTTTCCACGGGCCGGCTTACGTAAGGCTCGGAAGATCCGCTGTTCCGGTGATATCTGAAGACATATCTGGAGAATTCATCATAGGGAAAAGCATTCTGTACAGAAAAGGGTCAGATGTCACGATAATAGCCTGCGGACTTATGGTCGCCGCGGCACTTGAAGCGGCCGATACTCTTTCAAAAGAAGGGATCTCCGCAAGGGTCATAAATATGCACACGATAAAGCCGATAGACAAAACAGCCATAATAGCTGCCGCGAAAGAGACCAAAGCTATCGTCACGGCAGAAGAACATTCGGTCGTCGGAGGACTTGGAAGCGCGGTGAGCGAGATCGTCTGCGAAGAAGCGCCGGTCCCTGTAATAAAAGTAGCGGTAGAGGATACGTTCGCGGAGTCCGGCAAACCTGCCGATCTGCTGGAAAAATACGGACTGACCCCGAAGGACATCATTAAAGCGGTAAAACACGCCGTCGCGATGAAGAAAAAATGAGCAAAGAGAATAAAAGGGTTTCCTGGGACGCTTATTTCATGGAGATAACCAAAGTTATCGCCAAAAGGTCAACTTGTATAAAAAGAAATGTCGGGGCCGTCATAGTAAGGGACAAAAGAATACTTTCGACCGGCTATAACGGGGCCCCTAAAGGACTTGCCCACTGCGAAACTATCGGATGCATAAGAAAATCCATGAACATCCCTTCCGGCCAGCGGCATGAGCTATGCAGAGGCCTTCACGCCGAACAGAACGCCATAATCCAGGCCGCGTGGCACGGAGTAAAGATAGAAGGCGCGACGCTCTACTGCACGCACCAGCCGTGCGTGATATGCGTTAAGATGATGATCAACGCCGGTATAGTGAGGGTAGTGTTCGAAGGCAGTTATCCGGATGACCTTGCTTCCAACATGCTCATAGAGTCCGGACTTGAGATATGCAAGTTCAACGAACAAGAGCCGCAAAAATAACGGTCTCCGGCTTTGTCCAGGGTGTGGGGTACAGATACTTCGCTCTTGACACAGCCAATGTTTTAGGTGTAAAAGGCTATGTTAGGAACCTAGCCGGAGGGCTTGTGGAAGTGTTTGCCGAAGCGGAAGAGGACACACTGAAAGATTTCGTGGAAAGATTAAGGACCGGCCCTTATTCAGCAACGGTCGAAGATGTAAAAGTAGAGTTCGCTGAAGCGACGAACGGTTATTCCGGTTTCAGCATAAAACACTAAAGGGGTAAAGAGATGACTGTTCAAAAAATAGGATATCTGGGCCCTGAAGGAACATTCTCCCAAGATGCCGCTATACTATATTCTAAGGACAACAACCAAAAAACAGAGCTCATAGCTTTCCCGACCCTTCACGACATACTTTTTGCCGTTGACAGGGAAGAGATAAACAAGGGAGTGGTCCCGGTAGAGAACTCCATAGAAG
Source organism: Candidatus Margulisiibacteriota bacterium (assembly GCA_022709925.1). Taxonomy (GTDB): domain Bacteria; phylum Margulisbacteria; class WOR-1; order JAKLHX01; family JAKLHX01; genus JAKLHX01. Next base: position 773 of record JAKLHX010000107.1, on the reverse strand, counting down.
GCACGATCGGCATAGTCCAGGACATGCTCGTGAAAGAAGTTGACCTTAAGATATGCGGAGAGATAATACTTCCGGTACACGAAGCTCTGATGTGCAAAGACAATATCCCGGCAAGCAGCATAACGGAGGTCTTCTCGCATCCTCAGCCGCTTGAACAGTGCAGGGGATGGTTGAGGAAGAACGCGCCTCAGGCAAAGATAATCCCTTCTTCCAGTACGGCCGACGCGGCAAGGACGATATCATCATCCGAGAATAAGAATGCATGTTCCATCGGTCCCGCGGGCCTGGCAAAGATATACGGGCTGAAGGTCATAGAAAAAGACATCACTGATTATCACGACAACTCTACAAGGTTCATAGTGCTTTCAAAATCGGACAGCAATGTAACGGGCAACGATAAGACATCCATCGTTTTTTCAATAATCGCCGATAAGCCGGGAGGCCTGTTCTCGATACTCGGAGAGTT
>JAKLHX010000107.1:0-298 GCA_022709925.1 Candidatus Margulisiibacteriota bacterium | reverse complement strand
TACAAAGATAGAATCAAGGCCTTCCAAAAAAGCGCTGGGGTACTATTTTTTCTTTGTCGACATGCTCGGTCACAGGAAAGACAAACGCATCTCGGAAGCGATATCTGATATAGTTAACAAAGTAGCTTTTATAAAGATACTAGGTTCTTATCCGAAAGGGGAAAAGCAAAATGGCTGATAAAAAAGATTCTTTCCTTGGAGGGCTGTTCATAGGATCCCTTATAGGAGGATTGGCGGCATTGCTCTTCACTCCGGTCACGGGGAACGAAGCCAGGCAAAAGATCAAGGAAAAGATCGA
>JAKLHX010000106.1 GCA_022709925.1 Candidatus Margulisiibacteriota bacterium | reverse complement strand
CAACGTGCCGTTGGTGATCGCCGATCCACGCCACCCTCAGCCGGGAAGGTCCGAGGCGGTCGGCTCCCACCTCGATCTGGTGCCGACGATCCTGGCGTTCGCCGGTCTGTCGGACGACGAACGACGCCGGCGCTACCCGCTCCTGACCGGCCACGACCTCTCGGGCGTGGTGAGCGACCCCACATCGGCCGGGCCTCGGGGCAGCAGCGCCGCACCCGGCAAGGGGAGCCTGCTCACCTACGACATGATCGCCACCATCGATGCGGAATGGTTCAGCCGCAACGCCGTCAAGGTATTTGACGCCGCCGCCGCCAAGGCCGGCCAGGCGTTTCATCGCGGTATGGAGGCATTCAAAGGCCTCGTCAAAGAGATTGGCATGCCGAACCTCGAGAAGCGCGAGTTGTTCCGCGGAGTTTTCGACGGCCGGTACAAGCTGGTCCGCTACTTTGGCATGGGCAACTACAATCAGCCCGCAACAGTGAAGGCGCTTCTGGCCGACAACGACGTCGCCCTCTACGACCTGTTGCTGGACCCCGAGGAAATGGACAACCTGGCCAATCCGGCCCATCCCAAGTACGACGAAAAATTGCTGGCGGCCATGAACCAGAAACTCAATGCGCTGATCGCCGAAGAGATAGGGGAAGACAAAGCCATGTTCACCCCACCGAAAAAAGATTAACAGAAATTTGACAATATAGGGGACGCGTCAAAAAGTGACATGCCCTCATAGTGGCTAAGTAATATCGAAATAAGCGCCGCGGCTTAGATGCGACAGCATCACCCCGCGGCGTTTATTGTTTCCGGAGCGTTGTTTTATTATTAAGAAAAAAGATGTATAATATATACTACTATGAAGAGAGATGGTAAAAGAAACAAGAAAGACCGGACAAAGCAAGTCAAAAGGCCCCGCCTTAAGCGCATTCCAAAAACACAAACCAAAAAGAGCTTGCTTTTCGAGAACCTGCTTATAAACATTTCGACAAAGTTTATTTCTTTGCCAGCCGATAAAATAGATAACGAAATCAGATCTGCGCAAAAAGAGATCTGCGCATTTTGGGACATCGATTGTTGTGCCCTATGGCAGATCTCGTCCCACAACCCCGAAGATATATTTCTAACCCATTGGTACGCTATGCCTGAGTTCCGGGTCGAAAGCCCGGAGAATATAAACGGAAAGGAGTATTTTCCCTGGTCCTGGGAGAAGGTGAGTAACAATAGCATCGTTTCTATGTCAAGCATAAAGGACGCCCCTAAGGAGGCTGTCAGTGACCGTGAATCCTGGAAGCGATTCGGCATAAAGTCAAATCTCGTCTATCCGCTTTTTATAGGCAAGGTGCGGCAAATAGGGGCGCTTGGTTTTGGAGCTTTCGCAAAGGAGAGGAACTGGCATCCGGAACTTGTGAAGATGTTGCAGCTGATAGCGGACGTCTTTGCAAATGCCCTGCACAGGAAATACGCCGAAAGGGACCTTCGCGAGAGTGATACGCGGCTTCAGCTGGCGTCGGATTCCGCAAATGCCGGACTGTGGTCCTGGGATCATAAAACCGATAACATATGGGTAACCGAAAAAACCCGTTCTTTATATGGTTTTTTACCTGACGAAAAGATAACCGGGAGCAAATTTTTTAATACTCTTCATCCAGATGACAAAGAACGGGTAAGGCTTATCGTCGAAAAAACTTTTCGGGAGGGAGGAGATATCCGAGTAGAATATCGCATAGTGCTGCCGGATAAAAGCATTAGATGGATCGTAGCCCAGGCACAAGCATTTTCGGCTCCTTCGGGCGATCCGGACACGATGATGGGTGCATCTTTAGATGTCACCGATAATAAGCAAAATGAGCTCGAGCGGATACATTTGCGCCTGGAACTTGCGCATATGTCTCGGGTCATGACCATGAACGAGATCTCGACATCGCTGGCGCATGAGATCAACCAGCCCTTGGGGGCCATTCTGAACAATGCCCAGAGTGCCAAGATGCTGGTATCTCAAAATAGGATCGTCCCAGAAGAGATGAAAGAGATACTGGAAGACGTCATCTAGGATACAAAGCGTGCGGGTGATGTGATCCGCAAGATCCGCGGCCTTTTAAAAAAAGGAGATGTGCAATTCGAGGTGCTGGACATAAATGCCATCATCAATGATGTGCTTGAGCTGTTTCAAAACAGCATTAGAATGAACGATGTAACGCTTCTTCTGGATCTGAGTCCTGGCCTTCCTAAAGTTTCGGGAGACCGGATACGCCTGGAACAAGTCCTGTTGAATATAATGACTAATTCCCTGGAGGCAATGAAGATAGATTCGCCGCGTACCCTGACGATCCGCTCAAATATGACAGGTTCCGATACGGTTACGGTCAGCATCGCTGATTCGGGGCCGGGGATAAACGATGCAAATAAAGAAAAAGTTTTCCAGCCGTTTTTTACTACGAAAAAGGACGGTCTGGGAATGGGGCTCCGTATTTGCCAATCAATCATAGAAGATCACGGCGGCCGGATCTGGACAGAGAATAATCCGGCCGGGGGAGCGATATTCTATTTTTCGGTAAAGACAATGAGCGGGTAAAAAGTCATGAATAAGTCCAAAGCGGCGGTCTATATCGTTGAAGATGACGCGTCTTTTCGTAAAAGCACGGAGCGTTTGATCCGGGCTTCGGGATTTGATGTCATATCTTTTGAATCAGCGAATTCTTTTCTCGCCCAGGCTCATTTACGGCACCCCGCCTGTCTTCTTTTGGATGTGCGGCTTCCGGATATCGACGGCCTCGACCTGCAGCATAAACTTATAGAAAGAGGAGTAAGCCTTCCTATTATATTTATGACCGGACATGGCAGCATACCTATGAGCGTTCAAGCCATGAAAAAAGGAGCAGTGGATTTCCTGCCCAAACCCTTTGAAGTTAAAGAGCTGCATAGCGCTATTCTGAGGGCTCTCGAACGAGATATCGATATCAGGAAGAAAGAGGGCAAGGCTAAAAGAATACGTTCTCTTATAGATAGATTGACTCCCAGAGAAAAGGAAGTTTTGCGCTGGGTAATCACCGGAAAGCTTAACAAACAGATCGCCGATCGTATGGGTACGACCGAAAAGACGGTCAAAGTCCACCGTGGTCGCGTCATGCAAAAGACCAGGGTCAAATCTGTGGCGGAGCTAGTCCGCTTAGCGGAAAAAGTAAAAATCCCTCCCGCAGTTTAAACATTTTCAGTAATCCACTATCACAATATATCCGAACCTATCTTAAAAATAAGTTTTCTTAGATATTGGCCTAAGGTCTAATAGACAATCCCCGCCATTTTCAGCATAATAGTTCCCGAAAGGAAACCATGAACCTATCTACGGCGCACTGCTATATTGTTGACGACGACCAGTCATTCGGTAAGTCGCTAAAGCGGTTACTGAATACCAGGGGTATTTCTGCAGACTATTTTAACTCTGGCCGGTATTTTCTCGACTCTATCCCGCCCAACCAGGAAGGCTGCGCCATCATCGATATTCACATGCCTGATTTTAATGGATTTGCGCTGATCGACAAGATGAAAGAGCTGCATTACGGCATGCCCTTCATCGTTATCACGGGTCAAGCTCAAGCCGATGCCCGGGATATGGCCATGGAGAAAGGCGCAATAGGTTTTCTACAAAAACCATTCAGCGAAGAATCGCTGCTGGAATTGTTAACTATATAGGAGTTAAGAATGATACACGAAAAACAAAAAGAACAAGATAGGCTCCGCGAAGCGCGCGAAGATAAGATACCCTGGAAAAAATGGGGGCCTTATTTAAGCGAACGGCAATGGGGGACGGTCAGGGAAGATTACAGTGAATCCGGCGATGCCTGGAACTATTTTACCCACGACCAGGCCCGTTCCCGGGCGTATCGCTGGGGAGAAGACGGCTTGGCCGGGATCTCCGATGACAAATCCCGTCTTTGCTTCGCTCTAGCTTTATGGAACGGCAAAGATCCGATAATCAAAGAAAGGCTTTTTGGCCTGACAGGAAGCGAAGGCAATCATGGTGAAGATGTCAAAGAGTACTATTTTTACCTCGATTCGACGCCGACCCATTCTTACATGAAATATCTTTATAAGTATCCTCAAGTCCCATATCCATACGCAGACCTTGTGAACAAGAACCGGCACCGGTCGCGTACAGAGCCGGAATACGAGCTGCTCGATACGGGTGTTTTCGACGACGACCGTTATTTCGATTGTTTTGTTGAATATGCAAAAGATTCTCCCGAAGACATCCTGATCAAGATCACGGTCGCTAACCGTGGAACT
>JAKLHX010000105.1 GCA_022709925.1 Candidatus Margulisiibacteriota bacterium | reverse complement strand
AGATAAAAGATTTTGAAGTATCCACATTCGCTAACGGCTACGATGCCCTGGCAGAAGCCGAAAAGACCCCATTCGACATAGCTTTCATAGACCTTAAGATGCCGAACATCGGCGGACTTGAAGTTCTCAAGAAACTGAAAGAGGTTTCCCCTTTGACTGAAGCCGTGATAGTTACCGCTTACGCGTCGGAAGAATCACAGGCAAACGCTATAACGCTCGGAGCTATGGAATATTTGAGAAAACCTTTCCTCATGGAAGAGATCTTTTCCCTGTGCGACCGCGCACTCAGGAAAAAGAGGGAAAAGGAATGCGCCAGCAAGAACAAGAAGAACGGCCCTAACGTAGGGAATATCCACTAAAAGATCATCTTCTGAAGAACACCACGGCTAAGATAAGCGCCCCGAAAACCATCCTATACCAAACGAACACATAGAAAGTATGGGCTTGCAGATATTTTAGAAGGTATTTTATCGCAAAGAACCCGACCAATGCAGAGCTTAACATCCCGACAAGGAAGATCAGAGGGGTGTTCCCTCCCATCCCCCCGGTGAATATATCTTTGAGCTTGTATATGCCGGCCCCAAATATTATCGGCGTGGACAAAAGGAACGAGAACCTCGCAGCGGTCTCTCTGGTCATCCCTGAAAAGAGGCCTGCGGTCATCGTGATACCCGACCTCGAGACCCCCGGCATAAGAGCCAGGACCTGAGAAAATCCGATCACGAGAGAATCCTTGAGCCCTATATCTTTCAGCTCCCTGCTCTTTTTACCGGCAACTTCGGCAAACCATAGCAAAAGCCCCATGAATATCATGAAAATACCGACAAAAAGAGGGTCCCTGAACAAAGTCTCGATCTTGTCCTCAAAAAGAAGTCCTGCGACAGCAGCAGGAAAACATCCTAAGACCAACAGCCACAAAAGCGGCTGTCTCCATTTGCGCAGTATGTCCATCCAATCGTGCCAAAAATAAGCGATCACGGCAACAAGGGTCCCCAGATGAAGGGACACGTCAAAAGAGAGGCCAAAATCCTTCCATCCGAACAGCCAAGGGACCGCGAAAAGGTGGCCGGAACTGCTTATTGGGAGAAATTCCGTTAGCCCCTGTAATATCCCCATAAATACGGATCGTAAAATATCCATGTCCTACCCTTTCAAAAAATAAGAGATCGATCTTTTCACGTTACCTGTGATATCCGCACTTTTTATCTTGCCGGACAAGGACCTGTCTATACTTTCCTTGGCCAAACAACCTTCGCAAAAAGCCATCGTCCCCTGCAGTTTTCTGTACCCTCTCACAATATCAGATTTCAGCAGCTTCTCCAACTGCCCTTCGATCGGGATCGAAGCCTGCCTGTTCCAAAAACAAGGAAGGAACAACCTGTCGTCGGGAGAGATAGAGATGGAATTGTTCAGGACCTTACAGGAAGTCCTGGAGGTATCGTTGCCGCCATGTTTGATCAAAGACATGAGCTGGTCATCAATGACGACCCCGGGCGCTTTTGAATATCTGGTTATATAATCCACGGATATCGGTTCAAGCCCCTCCAGTCCGTGATAATGATGCACGGGGCTGATGAACATCTTTACCTGTTTAGATTGTGCCAGCTCAAGCATCTCCGGAAGATATCTTATGCTGTCCCTTGTAACCGTAAAACTTATTGAGGGATCGATCCCAAGACTTTTAGCCGCGGACAGCGCATCCAAAGACTCGGAAAAACATTCCTGGCCCTTTATACGGTTATGCTCGTCTTCCATCGGGTGGTCTATAGAAATATACAATTCGTCGATCAAAGCGGCTATCCCCGGCAGGACTTTCGGGGACAGCAGACCATTGGTATAAAGCACTGTACGGAACTTTTTCTTTCTTGACATCCCGAGGACATCTTTAAGGTCTTCATAAAGGAAAGGCTCTCCTCCGGTAAATACGATCTTATTGAATCCCATTGAAGAAAGGGAGGCCAGGTTGCGTTCGACCGTAGAGAGTGACGGAACGACAGAATCATCAAGGGTCTCATCCTGCCATATAGGACAGTACTCGCAGCGGCACACACAATTGAATGTCAAATAATAATAGCAGATCATACTTCACGGAATTTAGGGACAAAAAAAGTGACCATAACAGGGATCAGGACTATCATGCCGAGCGCAAATATGGCAGTATCAAGGCCCATGAAATCGGCGATCATCCCGAACAGCACGACGGGCACAGTGAAAGCAAAATTAATGAGCATGTTCTGTATACCAAAGACCCTTCCTCTCAAAGGCCTTGGGGTTTTGTGCGCTATGATAGTCTGTACGGTCGCATTTATTAGGATATTGCCAAATCCCAGTGCGAAACAATAGAAAAGGGCCAGGTAAAGATTCCTCGTCTGGGAAAGAAGGATAAGACAAAGGCCCGTGAGAAGGAAACCGGCCACCACGATATGGCCTTTTTTAAAGTAATGGCTCAATCTGCCGAGCGCCCACATTCCGAAGAACATGCCGCCACCGGCAAAAAGCACAAGATAACCGAAATTCTTGGCCCCTATGCCTATGTATTTTTCGGCAAATTGTATCGCCAGCATGCATATGACCGCCAAAGCGGATGTGACGATGAACATCTTGAACAAAGCATATCTTATGACGACACTTCTCCTGATAAACTCAAATCCGGCAAGAAGGTCCTGTTTTACGGATTTTACAGAATATTTTGCCTCCCTATCGGGATGCTTATACGTGACCATCATCACTGAAACGGCAGAGATAAGATATAGAGCAGCAGCTATCACAAGGGTCATTTCGCTGCCGAATATGATCACCAGAGGCGCCCCGACCCCAAACCCAAGGACGGCACTCCACATCCATGTCGTCATGAACAAGGAATTCGCGACGATAAGGTTCTCCCTTTCTACTATCTCAGCCAGAGAAGATGCTTCAGCCGGCGCGAAGAACTGGGCTATCGTATATATCAGTAAACTTATCAGGAATATCCACAAAAGGGAGTTCTTTAGGATTAACACTATCAAGACGATAAGAAGCCCCCTCAATATGTCGGAAACCACCATAGTGTTCTTTTTATTCCAGCGGTCGACATATACTCCCGCAAAAGAAGCAAAGATGACCGAAGGGATCCCGAAAGAGAGCATAGGGACGGAGACGCCCAGGTTTGTGTGGGTCAGGTCATAAGCGATAAGGACAAGGACGTATATGTACACCCTGTCCGCAAGCTGGGAAAATACCTGCCCTATCCACAAGAACACGAACGACTTGTTGCCCAAAACCGCAGAGAACCTTGGAGGTATTACATGTTTTTCCAAGAAGCCACATCCTTTCCCACATGCTCGCAGAGTCCCGGAATAAGTACAAAATCAATGTCCCTGAGGTCCTCTTGGGACAGCTCAGGCATCTCTGTCGCGTCACTATCCATGATACACGAAAGGTGCGGCCGTAAGCGTCCTGAAAAAACCTCCAGAGGCAGGAACCCTTCTATATCCGCCAGCCGGATATCGAATATCCTGGTGACCACCTTTGGGTCTGCTCCGCTCTTTAACTTCCTCAAGCATCCGAGACAAAGATCGAACAACGGCTCATTTCTGACCCGCTCCTCAAGAAAATAGTAAAGAAGCTTGACCATGTATAACCCGGCATTGAGACGGTATTCATCTTCCCTTATCTTATAAAAGTTCTCTATCGTCTCTGCCTGGCTCAATATATCGAGGTTCTTGCCTTTAGCCAGGAATAAAGTGTTGTGCCCGAAGACCTCGAGTCTTCCGCCGTATTTACTTGAGGTCTTGCATGCCGATTTGGCTATCGCAGATATTTTTCCGTGCTCCCTGGTGAACACCGTCATCAATTTGTCGGCCTCAGAGAACCTCCGGGACCTTAAGTTTATACCTTCGGCCTTATAGGATGCCATATTTTACAAAGACTTTATCATAGTAAATATAAATCAGTCAACTTTCCGTCTATCCTTGACGCTTAAAATCCGTTGTGTTATTTTGAGTTTACAATGGCACCGACAGCAAAAATATTAATGGCCGACGATGAAAGGAATATACTCAACCTTGCGGGCGAAGCTTTGAGACAGATCGGGTATGAAGTGACCACCGTCTATGACGGCATATCCGCATATGAAAAAGCCGTTGAATGGAAACCCGACCTCATAATACTGGACAGACATATGCCCGGCATGGAAGGGATAGAAGTATGCAAAAAGATCAGGGAGAACGCGGAGATGCAATCCACCCCTATAATATTCCTTACGGCACAAGACACAAAAGAGGAAATAATCCAGGGATA
>JAKLHX010000104.1 GCA_022709925.1 Candidatus Margulisiibacteriota bacterium | reverse complement strand
CCGGATCATATATCTGCTGTTGTCTGCCGCCGCCGAATATATCAAAATTGAATGTTATCGGGATACCCAGTTCTTCCCTCAATTGTGCGGCTCTCAGAGTGTATTTGAACAGGTCAATAGGGGATGGAAGCTGAAACTCAGTTTTTCCTTTTGATCTGCCGCAGGATCTTTCCGGTATGGGCTGTAATCCTGCATTGGCCTGTTTTGCCAGGTGTGCCAAATGCTCGATCTGTTCTGTTGTGCATGAATCTTTGCATACGGTAGTGCTTATCCTTACGGGGAAACCTTTTTCCGAAAGATCGAACAGGGTCCTAACAGTGCGTTTGTAATTCCCGCTTCCGCGGACAGAATCATGGAATTCCTCGTTCCCGTCAATACTTATTTTTACTTCTGTGATATGGTCAAACCCGGCAAGCTCGTTTATGAAAGCATTCCTGTCTTTTATATGATCCCAAACGCCGTTAGTTCCCAGAAGCGTGCCAAGTCCTAGTTCGCTTGTCCTTCTTAATGTATCGAACAATTTGAAACCTCTGATAAAGATCTCTCCGCCGGTCAGCTGGACCTGGAATGATCCGGCATCCGCTATCTGTTTTAAAAGGAACTCCTCCATTTCAGCCGGAGGACGCCCGGATGTATGACTTAGGTCTCTTGGGCCGCAAAATATACAGCTCAGGTTGCAGCTTGGCTCGATTCCATAGTATATCCTTAGCGGTCTTGTAAGGCTTTCCGCAGGCTCATCCGCAATATCTATGCGCGCGGAAAGATGTCTCGACCGGTCAAAAAACTGTGCCAGATGGGGATTTGTATCCTTGAGCCCGAGAAGCGCGCCCTCTGGAGACCTTTTTACCGCATCTATCTCGGGTCTGTTAAGGGAGATCCTTTGTATCGCGCCTTTTTGCGTCTGTGTAATCAATCCGAAATTGTCCACCCTAATCCTTTGAAGATTTGTCATTTGTGAGCCTCCTTAAATATATGGGAATCGATAATCTTCTCTTGTTATAAAGTCGACCACCGGGTTGTATCTGAGCATCGGACAGTTGGGGACACATTCCATAGGATTCACTCCTTTTATTTTTTCTCTGTGCTTCTCCGACCCCCAGTGCGCAAAGAATCCCTGGTCATTTATATTCCCTATGGAATGTCTGTCTTTTCTGTGATGATAAAAAGCACACATATATATTTCCCCGTCCCAGTCGATCAGCGGATGGAGAATGCTCATTTTACATCGCTCTATTATCCTGGGGCCGCCGTATCCGGGCAATACGTCAACATCCATTACGCCTTTTGGGATGGTCCTTATCCTTTTTGTCAGGTCCTTTATTAGGATCGCACGCTCCTGTCCTTGCGGCAGTGCGAATGGGTGATCTTCAAGGAATTTGAATTGCAGATAATGCATTCCAAGATCCAAGGCCTCATCAACTGAATCCAGTATCTGGTCTTTGTTTGGTCCCTGTATTATAAGTTTCATGCCAACTTTCGGTCTCTGATCATGGGTCGGTTTTGATTTTACCTGTCTTATAAGCGCTGCCATTGCTTCGCGAAGTGCCGAATAGCTTATGTCCTTCCTGCCATGTACTACACGGAAAACATCGTCCGAAATGCCGTCCAGGGAAAAACGCACCCAGTCGCTGCACCCGGAAACAATATCCGCCAGTTCCGGTTTTTGTGTGAGTGCATACCCATTGGTTATGATTCCGGTGCGGAACGCCTCCTCATTAAGTTTTCTAAATATCTCGATGACCTGGGGATGAGAGAACGGTTCGCCCCCTCCGCCAAACTCCAGGTTCTTTACTCCTGCTTTTGAAAGATCGTCAAGCAGTCTTTCCATTGTGCCAAAATTAATGAATTCGGAAGACTTTCCGTGGTATTCAGAGCATCTGCAGTGAGGGCATGCGAAATTACAGAAGTTCGTTATAAACAACTCCACAACATCCGGTATAGGGATCTGCCCGTTCGCGTATTGCATTACCTTTACATGAGACGCTATAAGGTTTGCCGCGGTGGGATCGATGCTCCTGTTAGATACTATTGTTCTGTGATTAAGTTCGAATGTTGTTGGGTCCTGTCTCAGTGCCGTTACGGCATTGTTGATGCATGTAGCTGTCCTGGTTAAAAAAGGTCCGATAGAGAACATAGGATATTATTTCCTTTGCAGTTCAGTATCGAACGTTTATAACGAAAATTTCAGTCAATTGTATTGCTGCTTCAGCACACCTGGCAGGACTGGTTGATCAGGTCTATGAGCTCTTTCCTTTTTTTCTTAGATATCGTGGTCTTGCCGCTTATGGCCTGCGCAAAAAGCTCGTTCTCGATACCATAGCGTATATATACGTTCTTCGGGATTATCTGTATCGCTTTATTGGTGTCCCACTCATTGCTGTAATCATTTTTGTAGAACTTTATCCATTGTTTATGATCGTATTCCGATCTTGACGATCTTATCCCTTTTATAAGCGACCGTATCTTCCTGATTATCCCTTTCGGGGTCTTGAACCTTCCGGATATTATCGATATGTATATGTGATGTCCCAGTTCGTGTGTGGCCGTTTCTATTATGTCTTCAAGAGGAAAGACCACTTTGTTGTCTTTTCTTCCTCCTCCCGTGCTCACGTGGACGCTTCTATCCTTCATGTTGTAATATCCGATCGCTGACCAGAGCTTGCTGGAGCTTCCGGTATAAAGATATCTTTTTTGTATCACATATTTCGCGCTTTCTATTATTTTTGGGTCAAGCCCGGTGAGTATAAGGCACATTTTGAGTACGTCGGGATTTAAAAGTTCCTGTTCATCTATTAGATGTTTTATGTCCTTTTTTATGTCTTTTTTCTTGAATTCCTCGAATTCATGGCTGTCTTTTATAAGATGTTCCAGGTCAAGGAGCCGCCATTTGCCTCCCATTACCCAACGGTATATTTCCGCGGCGACAAGGATCCTGTCTAGTTGGCCTATCTTGCCGGTGTCTTTTGACAGTACCTCCTCAAAACCTATAGGGGAGTATATGTTCTTTGTGAATGTATTGAGCTCTAATCCCTGATTAAGCTCGTTCAGTATCCATTTAAGGTACATTATCTTGTCTGATCTCATAGTTTTACCCTTTAGAATATATCGGTACTATATGCCAAGAACTTGTATATATGAAGGCGAATTAAAAAAGGGGTTGACAGGTGAACAAGTGTTTACTATAATGGCTAACAGCACGGTTCCGACAAGTCGGAACCTACGGCACGGGCTGATTGCATCAGCCCTACGGCTTACCCGCCTGCCATGCTTCGCAAGGCGTAGCGGGCAGGCAGCTCCGAAGCCGTATGCCGTTAGCCGTAGCGAGCAAAGCGAGTGTGCTGTAGCGTAAGCGTGCCGTAAGCCAAAAAAAGGAGGACCAAGCCATGGAACAATTAACGGACCGGCAGAGGAGTATCTTTGATTACGTGAGTGATTTTATGGAAGAAAAGGGATTTGCTCCGTCGATACGGGAGATATGTTCGGAATTTAATATAAAATCGACAAAAGCGGTCCACGGACACCTTAAAGCCCTTGAAGAAAAAGGATATATAAGAAGGGATTCAAATGCCAGGAGCATAGAGGTCCTTGGCAGAAAAAAAGTCGTGAACCTTCCTTTGGTGGGGCAGGTGGCAGCGGGAAAGCCTATATTGGCTGTTGAGAATATCGAAGATACGATCCCTGTTGCATGGGACATGGCCAAGAACATGCGCGACGGGTTCATACTAAGGGTAAAAGGCGATAGTATGATAGATGCCGGGATAAACGAAGGGGACATGATAATAGTGAAACCACAGCCGCAGGCAGATAACGGAGATATAGTGGTAGCACTGATAGATGATGAAGCAACGGTAAAAAAATACTTCAGAAGAAGAGACCACGTGGTGCTTCAGCCGTATAATTCACGTTATGCGCCGATAAAAGTGGACCATGATTTCAGGCTGGTAGGGAAGGTGATGGGGCTGATAAGAAGATATTAGGGCTTGTGATGTAAGGGCAGGTTTAAAACCTGCCCTTACAATAATCTATATCGCTAAAAGGTCAGCTTACCAGCAACTCTCTTATCAGTTCTTCCGGGATCACTGTTCTGTAGGGTTCCGGCAAACTCTGATCGGATCTTACTCTGTTCGTGATCTTGATCAAGAGGTCTATTTTTTCTGACAAGCCGACATCCAGCCCCTTTATTACATTCACCAATTCAGCGGCAAAGCCTTCACGGCTCGGGAATTTTTTACCGTTGAGAGAAAGCGCGTTGGATATTATATTGGACAGCTGAAGGTCCCCCTTAAGGGCCGACGCAAATCTTGTTGCTACGGCCGTGT
>JAKLHX010000103.1 GCA_022709925.1 Candidatus Margulisiibacteriota bacterium | reverse complement strand
TAGTCCTTACCGTTAAGCCCGTCGGCTATTATTACCGGCGCAAAATCATATCCGTGGAGTTTTGCGGAGTTTATATGATCTACGGCGTTTGCGCGCATACCTTTGTAAAGCGTGTTAGCATCGGTAAGGAACGGTTTTGTGCCGATCGTCTTAAGTTTGTCGAATATGGGCTTTACGTTATCCGCTTTTAAGTAGGCGGTATTGCCCGGCTCGCCGAAATGTACTTTTATGGCTACGAGGTCATCTTTTTTGAAGATATCAGTAAATCCTGCCGTCTCAAAAAGCGCGACCAGGGTGTTTGAGTCCATTTTTTCTATCGGCAGAAAAAATACTTTTGAGGATGCGGTTGTCATTTGTAAGCTTCCGGTTTCCTGTCCTTGTATATGGGGATGAATTCCCTTGCTTCCGCTACTTTTTTCATATCGATCGATGCCGTGACGACTTCTTCTTTATCCGAGCCTTTTTCGATTATTTCTCCCCAAGGACTTAATATGACGGACCCTCCGCCGTACTCGTTCTTTCTATCGCGGCCGACCCTGTTACAGCCGCAGGCAAAGACCGCGTTCTCTATTGCGCGCGCCTGAAGGAGTACGTTCCAATGGGCTTCCCTGATCAGAGGGAACTGTGCCGGAAGGAACAACAGTTCCATGCCTTCTAGTGCAAGCTTTCTTGTCAATTCCGGGAACCTCAGGTCGTAGCATACGGCCGCGGCTATTTTTGCGTGTTCGGTTTTTATCGGAGGATAATATTTGCCTCCGGCAAAATGTTTGTCTTCGCCGAACGGGCTGAAGGCATGTACCTTGCTGAATTTTCCTGCTATTTTTCCGTCCGGAGAGATAATAAAGCAAGTATTGTAGATGTTCCCGTTCTTATTTTCAGGTATGGAACCGCCTATGATATATGCCTTTGCTTCTTTTGCATGGCCGGTCATGAAAGACATTATTTCGTCGAAATAGTTTTGTGTGATGCTCGACAGGTTCTCATAAGCAAATCCCGTTGCCCACATTTCCGGAAGCACTATATAATCCGAGTCTCTTTTGACGGCTTTCTCAATGAGTTTCGCGGCCTTAAGAAGGTTCTCTTCCACATGCGCGGTCTTTACGTCCATTTGTATCAGGGAAACGGTCGGTCTTTTCATTTTTCAAGCTCTTTCACTTTTTTTACGCAATCGAGCGCGTTCTTTACTTCTATCATGTCCTGCCATGTCAGCCATTTAGGGGCTCCCTTTTCTTTTGACGGGCTTCGTAGCAGATAAGAAGGATGGAATACAGGCATTATCGATATGTCGGTATCTTTATATTTGAACCATTTGCCTCGTATTTTGGACATTGGTTCTTCATTGCCGAGTATTACTTTGCATGCCGGGGCTCCGGCTAAAAGGATGATCTTGGGGGCGACTATCCTTATCTGTGCTTCCAGGTAAGGGAAACAGGCTTTTGTTTCTTCGTCTTTAGGCGTCCGGTTCTCCGGAGGCCTGCATTTTACGGTGTTCGCTATATATACTTCCTTGTTCCTGTCTATCCCTACGGATTCGAATATCTTTGTAAGGAGCTGTCCTGCTCTTCCTACGAACGGAAGCCCTTGTTCATCCTCATCAGCCCCGGGGCCTTCTCCTATAAGCATGAGGTCACATGGTACCGGACCATTGCCGAAAACGACTTTGTTCCTGGTCTTTGCAAGATCACACAGGGCGCATTTTTTAGCAATATCTTCTATCTGGGCATAAGAAAGTTTAGAAAGGTCAGGAGACTTTTTGAATAGGTCCATTTGCCATAAATATATCATTTTTGAGCCAAAATTGCCAATCTTTGTATGCAAGATTTGCCTGATGTTGTTCGATATATAACCAAGAAGGTGGTATATAGACATGTCTGATCCAATACAGGATGCCGGTTCGGTTACTTCTTCATCATCTTACGCTCCGCCGCAAACGGCCGCGGTCACGGAAGCTTTAAATAATGTGCATGAGGTTATCTCTTTTAGGGAAAAGGTGGATTTTCTAAGAAAAGAATCTTATTGGGTAGGCAGCAAGCCGAGACAGGACGTAGTTGAAAACCTGTATTCATTATCGACTACCGGGAATATAAGTGCGGACCGTTGGAATATGTACGGGAATGCCGCCAGCCCGTGGTCGAAACAGGCGCCGGCCATAAAAAACCTGAAGACAGACATCGAACCTCCTGAAATTAAAGATCCGCCGGCTGCTACCGCGCAAGAAGCGCCTCCTTCAGATGAAGGCAGTTCAAATGACTATGCTGCAAAGGTCAGTCAATTGCGAGACAGGGGATATTGGATAGGAAAAAATCCAAGACAGGATCTTGTAACAGGGCTTCATGATGCTGCTTTCTCCGGTAAACTAACGGCCTATCAATGGAACAAAATGGGGGACAGTTCTAAGTCTTGGGAAAAACAATCCGGTCAGTTAAAGGGTTTTTTGGGAAAAACAACGGTCGCCGCCGTTCCGGAAAATCCTGTTGAGGATGTTGCGGAGCCTCCGCATTTCGAGCCGCCTCCTGAGCCGACAAGGCAACAAGCTTCTCCAAATAAGGAGACGATCGCGATGTCTTATGCCCATATGCTTCCAAATGAGCAGGAAATTCCATCTGCCAGTGGGCCTCAAGAAAAAACAGTTCCCACAGACAGTCGTTTGACAAAAGAAGAAGCCGTACATTTGCTGGATGTTGCCAGATCTTCAGGATATGATCATGTCCATACGGTAAGATCTGGAGAGAATATCTCAAACATAGCGGAATTGTACGGGACTTCCGTACAAAGGATCCTGTGGGACAACAAAAATACTGTGCAAGGGATGGGGAGCGACCTGGAGATCGGAAAGGAATTAGTAATAAAGGGTTCGGAACTTACCGATGGCGAAAAAGAGCAGATACAATCGCACTATAACGGTCTGGTCAGACAGGAGAATATAAAAGGCTTTATAAGCGGGTCTCCAGATATAGTAAAAAGTATAAGGACCGGGGTTTTAGGGTATTATTCGGATAAAGGCAGTTTTTACGAAATAGAAGAGAAGGCCATAAATGAATTTATTTCCAGTTCTCTGGCGGGATGTTTTGAGGGGAGCGCCTTTTTTCATGTTAAAGATGATATGGCTGGCGTCTTTTATCAGCCTAAATTGAACGATCTTATAAGGTCCGAAAGTTCATATCAGGACCGGCCAATAATGGAAATGCACTTGGATATGGCGGGAAGCGATGAAATGAGGATATTCTACAGGGATTCGGAAGGGGATCCTAAAGTGTGGACAAAAAACGGAGGTGTTCAGGACAGTTCGCATAGTTACTGGTTTGCCAAGCTCGGCAATAACTATGTAGTAGAATTCGGGGCGATAAATACTTTTGCAAAAGGGATCATAGCCGATAATACAGAAGATTCTGCGGTTTTTGATGCATATGTAAAAAATCAACTTGAAGAATTAGGAGAAGGAATGGCATATTTGGGAATAGAAGCTCCCGTTTTTGTACCCGGACACGGAGGGACGTCTAAAAACAGCTTTTTAAAGATCGCCTCAAAAGGGTCAATGACCGGAGCATCTTTTAACTATGATAAGGACCAAGTCTCTAAAGCCATATATATCAGCCAAGTTATTGCTTCTGATAATGCGGATACCCCTTCCTGATCAGCGATTAATTAAGATTGATCTCAGGTTTCGCTGGCATCCCTTCCTGTGGTATATCAGCCGAAAAATGTCGATATATATACAGGAGGGGGTAGACACCCCAAAGGATAAGAGGTGCAGACATGACAACATCAACTACAAACGTATCCGTTCCTGCTCCTGTCTATGAAGTCAAAAGAGGGGATTCTCTTTGGCGTATCGCCAGCAGGAACAATACTACAGTGGCCGATCTGAAAAGATTGAACGATCTAAGAAGAGATATCATTCATCCCGGTCAGAGACTGGTGCTTTCTGACACAACGGCTCCGGTGATCTATGAACAGAAGCCTTCTGTGGAGCAGGCTCTTCCCGCGGACGTATCCGTAAAAGAATCTGAGCAAGCCATTCAAGCAGCGCCTGTTGAACCTGCGTCTGTCAAAGAAGGCTTCGACCAAATAACCTACACCATAAAAAAAGGCGATAATCTCTGGAATATATCCAGGAATTTCTATTGCACCGAAAAAGAGATAATGCGGCTTAATGGGATGAAAAACGATGTAATCCATGAAGGCCGGACGCTTAAAATAATGCCCGGCACAACGACCGATTCGGAGTACGATCCTGAAAAGATCGCATATTCATATCTTGTAACGCCGAAAGACCTTTCTTACGAAGAGCCTCTTGCCGTCATCGCGGCCAGGTTCAGCGGGGA
>JAKLHX010000102.1 GCA_022709925.1 Candidatus Margulisiibacteriota bacterium | reverse complement strand
GGATACAGGATTCATTACTGCAAAGGCGATTATTTTTCCGTGAGCGGGGGCAGGGACAGGATATCCAGGCTGATATATCCTCCTCCGCATATAAAAGGACGCAGTCTCGGCATCCACGCTACCATTAACCTTGCAGGGGAGGTCAGACTGGGTCCTGATGCGGCCTATGTCGGCAGCATTTCATATGATGTCGATGCAAAAAAAGCCCCTGAGTTTTTCATGGCCGCGAAAAAATTCCTGCCTTGGCTTGAAGAAAGCACTTTGTTGCCTGACACGTCCGGAGTGCGCCCGAAATTACAGGGGCCTGATGACGGGTTCAAGGATTTTGTGATAAAAGAAGAAGCGGATAAAGGCTTGCCGAGGTTCATAAACCTTATCGGGATCGAATCTCCCGGGCTTACTTCTTGCCTTGCCATAGGGGAACAGGTTAAAATCATGATAGAACAAATCGAAAGGAATAAATAATGGCTATTTCAATGTTGGACCTTAAGTCTGAATATGCGCAGATAAAGAATGAGATCGATACGGCCGTTAAGGATGTGCTTGCGAGCGGAGCGTTCATACTCGGTCCGAATGTATCGGCCTTTGAGAAAGAATTTGCACAATATACCGGAGTGAAACATGCCGTAGGCGTCGCTTCCGGGACAGATGCCCTTTTTCTTTCACTCAAAGCCATAGGCATAGGGCAGGGGGACGAGGTCATCACTTCTCCTCTGACATTCTTTGCTACTTCAGAAGCCATCTCTTACACGGGAGCAAAGCCGATATTCGTTGATGTCGATCCTGCTACCCATAATATAGACGCATCAAAGATAGAGAAAGCTGTTACAAAAAAGACCAAAGCTATCATTCCCGTACATCTTTGGGGCCTTCCTGCGGATATGGACCCCGTTATGCGGATAGCGAAACAACACGGGCTTTCTGTGGTCGAGGACTGTGCCCAGGCCGCCGGAGCGCAATATAATTCTAAAAGGACCGGTTCAATGGGAACGACCGGATGTTTTTCGTTCTTTCCTACGAAGAACCTCGGGTGTTACGGCGACGGAGGTATGATAACTACCGACGATGACAATATCTATGAAAGATTGAAACTTTTACATTTGCACGGCAGCAAATCAAGAGGGATCCATGAGATGATCGGCTACAACAGCAGGCTTGACGAGATACAGGCGGCGATCCTTAGGATTAAATTAAGATATCTGGACAAGTGGAACGATCTTAGGAGAAAGAATGCCGCCCATTATACGTCCGTATTTTCTTCCGCGGGGATAAAATGCCCTGCCGAACCCAAAGGGTTGAGACATGTATATCACCAATATACGGTGGAAGTCCCTAACAGAGAAACTGTCATGAAAAAACTCTCCGAAAAAGGCGTTCCGGCTTTTGTATATTATCCTAACCCTTTGCATCTGCAGAAGGCTTATGATGACCTCGGATATAAAAAGGGGGACATGCCGGCAAGCGAAAGGATAGGGGACGCGATGCTTTCGATTCCCGTGCATCCAGAGCTCAGCGAAGACTCGGTCAAGATGATCGCGGACCGTCTTGCAGAGGCAGTAAAATAACGGACATTTTTCCTGTATAATCTATGCATGAACGACAGGATGGACATAGTAAAAGACCACTTCGATACCGAAGCTGGCATTTTTGACGGCAGGGTGATCAAGACCGTTCCTCATTATCTTGAGATGCTCGATGCTCTCGTGAGCAATATCCCTTTTGATAAGAACTCTTCGTTCTCTGCCGTGGACATGGGGTGCGGTACCGGCACCGTTGCATACCTCCTCAAAAAGACCTTCCCTAACGCGAAAGTGAGATGCGTGGATTTTGCGGCGAACATGCTGAGCCAGGCAAGGGAAAAGCTCAAGGACTTTGAAGGCGTTGTTTTTGAACAGGCTAATATTGCCGGTTATGATTTTAAAGGAAATATCGATGTTGTCGCGTCATCCCTTGCTTTGCATCATCTTGAGAACGATGCGGAAAAGAAAAAATTCCAGGCCAAAGTGTTTGGTGCGCTGAATCCCGGAGGTTGTTTCGTCAATGCTGATATAATATTGGCTTCCGACGAAAAGCACCAGAACATATCTCTTGAAAAATGGAAAGAGTTCAATATGAGGCACCTTACTCAGGAGCAGATAAAAGACCGCCAGCATAAGTATGAGACGGAAGACCGTCCCGCGGTCTTGATGAGCGAGCTCAACAACCTGAAAGAAATAGGGTTCAAGAACGTTGACGTTTATTGGAAATATTATAACTTTGCCGTCTACGGCGGGATGAAATAGCCCATGTTGAAAAAAACGATCTTATCAGTGCTGTTGTTCGTCTGTTGTATCAGCCCCGCTTTTTCTTATCAGGAAGAGCCGGCGTATAAAGAAGAGTATGTCAAGGCTAACGTTATAGATGTTAAAGCATCCTCAAGTACCGACAGTGCCGTTAGGGGGATATCGCAGAACGTCACCATAAAGATAACGAGCGGGAAATATAAAGGAGAAACCGCAAAGATCGAGCATATTGCCGCGGGCGGCATGATGGGCAGGGATATCGTCCTTAAAAAAGGCGACAATATCGTCGTTTATGTAAATGACCAGCCCACAAAAGCTGAGAGCAGCAGCGGCGCTCCTGCTTTCAATGTCGCGGATTACGCTCGCGAGAACCCCGTCTATCTCATGGCTTTTTTATATGTGCTGGTACTTTTGGTGTTCGGGGGAATGAAAGGGCTGAAATCCCTCATAGGGCTTGTCCTGACCATCGTTATAATTTTTGCTTTGCTTTTTCCCTTGACGCTAAAAGGATATAATCCTCTTCTTGTCTCTGTTCTTGTTTCTGCGATAGTTTCCTTGGTCGTCTTCTATATAGTTGCCGGAAGGACGAGAAAATCGCTGAGTGCGGCCGTCGGGACCGTTCTGGGCGTGGCTATCGCGGGGCTGCTTGCTTTTATTTTCGGAAAACTCGCATATCTCAGCGGACTGAGTTCCGAAGAATCAAAATTACTGCTCTATTCCATGAACATCAAGATCGATTATGAAGGGCTGTTGTTCGGCAGTATACTTATCGGGGCTCTGGGCGCCGTGATGGATGTAGGCATGTCGATAGCTTCGTCGGTGGAAGAGGTCCGCAAGGTACATCCGGAAGCGAATTTCAAGAATTTATTCTCATGCGGCATGAACGTCGGTAGGGACATAATGGGTACGATGTCGAACACTCTTATCCTGGCTTACACGGGATCCGCCCTGCCGCTGCTTCTTTTGTTCTTTGCTAATCAGATATCCATGGTCAAGATAATGAACTTTGAGCTTGTTGCGGAAGAATCCATAAGGGCACTGGCAGGAAGCATCGGACTGGTATGCTGCATACCTATCACCGCGTTCGTGTCGGCGTTCTTGAACTCCGCAGACAGAAAAGTTTCCCGCCCGGGATTTTAATATTTCGGTTTTGTCGAAGACCTTCCTGTGAACTTCCCGTGCCTCGGCCTGAAGCTTCTGGTCCCGGGTCCCGATCTGCGGGCCGGCGGTCCGAAAGACCTTGTCGATGAATAAAAGCGTTCTGCCGGTATTGCGGGATGCTGTGACAGAGGTATCGTTGTCCTTATAAGCCTTTCGATGTTCTTTACGTCCCTTGCCTGGTCAGGCGTGGCAAATGTTATCGCGTGGCCTTCTGCGCCGGCCCTTCCGGTGCGTCCGATCCTGTGGACATAATTTTCCGGGTCATCCGGCAGGTCGTAGTTTATGACCAGTTCTATATTATTTACGTCTATGCCTCTGGCGGCGATATCCGTTGCCGCAAGTATCCTGAACCTTCCGGATTTAAATCCGCTGAGGGCTTCTTTCCTTTGAGCGAGCGTCTTGTCGGAATGTATCTCCGAGGCATTGTGTCCTATATCCTTAAGGAACCTTGTGATCTTTTTCGCGCCCATCTTTGTACGCATGAAAAGGAGTACGGACCCCTTATATTGGAGCAAAAGTTCTTCGAGGAGCTTAAGCTTAAGGTCGCGCCTTACGATGAACATCTCCTGCGATACTTTTTCCGCGGCCGTCCCTTCCGGAGCTATTTCAGTCCTTACGGGCAGCTGCATATGCTTGGAGACCATATTCACTATGCTTGACGGCATTGTCGCCGAAAAGAGCATTGTCTGCCTTTGTTTAGGGATCACTTTTAGCACTCGCTCTATCTGCGGGGCAAATCCCATGTCGAGCATGCGGTCGACTTCATATAAAACTAGGGTGTCAAAATGAGCAAAGTTGATAACCCGACGACGACCAAGATCCATTACCCGTCCGGGAGTACCAATAATAACATTGGGACCACGACGAACATCCAAAATTTGTTC
>JAKLHX010000101.1 GCA_022709925.1 Candidatus Margulisiibacteriota bacterium | reverse complement strand
ATAATGGTACCGGTAGTTTCGAACGTCAACGAGATCAAGAACCAGTATGAGATCATCAAACAGGTGTATGACGAAGTAAAGGCAAAGACCGGCGTCAAGAACCTCCCCTACTCTGTAGGGACGATGATCGAGATACCAAGAGCGGCGCTGGTCGCCGACAAGATCGCTGAAGTAGCGCATTTCTTCTCCTTCGGGACCAACGACCTGACCCAGCTTACCTACGGGTTCAGCAGGGACGATATGGGCGGGTTCCTCGGAGCATATCTTGAAAAAGGCATCTTAGCCATAGATCCGTTCCAGAGCATAGACACCGAAGGTGTCGGAGAACTTATCAAGACAGGCATCAACAGAGGAAGAAAGACCAGAAAAGACCTTAAAGTCGGGATCTGCGGCGAACACGGCGGAGATCCGGCATCGATAGAATTCTGTTACAGGGCCGGCATGAATTATGTCAGCTGCTCGCCTTTCAGAGTTCCGATCGCAAGGTTGGCTGCTGCACAGGCTGTTTTAAAATAACAGCCGGATAACGGCAACAAAAGAGTATGCAAAATCTTCGGCACAAAGCCGAGCGAAGAGAAAAAGAATTCCTCTCTCCCAGAGCGGCGCTGTCCAGCGAAAGCAAGGGCCGGCGCCGCAGGGAGGCGGAGTGCAGCATAAGGACCTGTTATCAACACGACCGCGACAGGATAATCCATTCCAAGGCCTTCAGAAGATTAAAACATAAAACCCAGGTCTTCATATCTCCGGCTGAAGACCATTACAGGACCAGGTTGACGCACACTCTGGAAGTCTCGCAGATAGCAAGGACCATTGCCAGGGCGCTGGACCTTAACGAAGACCTTACCGAAGCCATAGCTCTGGGGCATGACCTTGGCCACACACCTTTCGGCCATGCGGGAGAATATGTAATAGACGGGCTTTTGAAAAAACACGGGATGTCTTTCGACCATAACGTGCAGAGCCTGCATGTCATAGATGATCTTGAAAAACTGAACCTGACCGATGAGGTAAGGGACGGGGTGCTTAATCATCCCTGGACCTTTCCGCTGGCAAAGACGCTTGAAGGACAGATAATACAGTTCGCCGACAGGATCGCATATATAAATCACGACATAGACGACTCCTTGAGGTCGGGGCTGCTGAAAAGAAGCGAGATCCCTAAAAAGTTCAGGGATTTTATAGGAAGAAAGCCTGTAGATGTTTTCGTAAAAGACGTGGTAAAGAACAGCGGCGGAAAAGACAAAATAATGATGAGCAAAAAAGCAATGTCGGTATTGAACGGACTGTATAGGTTCATGTTCAAAAAAGTGTATACGGGACCCGTTTCAAGAGCGGAAAACAAAAAAGTGGAGAAAACCATAACAGCGCTGTTCAATTACTATATGGAAAACCCTAAAAAGATACCGGGATTTCAAAACACGGGAAACAAAAAAAGGCTTCTTGAGGCGGTCCGTGATTTCATAGCGGGCATGACCGACAGATACGCCATAAACGTATTCGAGGGCCTTTCCGTACCGAAAGAGTGGCATTCGTGAAAGAACAAAACCCTGTCATCGAAGAGATAAGGCAAAAAGCGGACATAGTCAGCATCGTTTCCGACTATGTTGCCTTAAAAAAACGCGGCAGGAATTATCTGGGATTGTGCCCTTTTCACAGCGAAAAGACCGCCTCCTTCACCGTAAGCCAGGAAAAACAGCTCTTCCACTGCTTCGGATGCGGCGAGGGCGGGAATGTTTTTTCTTTCATAATGAAAATGGAGAATATAGGGTTTTGGGAATCAGTGAAGATACTTGCCGACAAACTTTCGATACCGTTCGATTCATCTTCTTACCAGCCAGGGGAAGATATGCAGCAAAAGAACCTTGCCCTTGAGATAAATTCTTCAGCTGCCGACTTCTTCAGCAGCCAGTTGCCGGGATCATCCGTCGCAACAGAATATATCAAAAAAAGAGGGCTTGGAGAAAAGGTAGTCTCGTTCTTCAAGATAGGCTATTCCCCCGAAAGCTGGGATAAGCTTTACAAACACCTTGTGTCAAAAGGTTTTATGCCGAAAGACATTGAAAAGGCAGGGCTTATAGTCCAGAAAGCCGGAGATACCGTATCATATTACGACAGGTTCAGGAACAGGCTCATGATCCCTATCTTCGATATCAAGGGCAGGGTCGTCGGGTTCGGAGCAAGGTCCCTGGACGGGAGCGAGCCGAAATATCTAAACTCTCCGGACTCTCCCGTCTACAGCAAAGGCAATATCTTGTACGGGCTCAATTTCAGCAAAGAAGAGATAAAAACAAAGGACAGTGTACTTATCGTAGAAGGATACATGGACTTCATCTCGTGTTTCTCTAGCGGGATAAAGAACGTCGTAGCAAGCTCCGGGACCGCTCTCACGATGAACCATGCAAAGACACTACAAAGGTTCACAAGCAATCTTATGCTCGTCTTTGATTCCGACGCGGCCGGCTCTCTTGCTACTGAAAGGAGCATCGAGCTCCTAAAAGAATTGGGCATATACCCCAAGATAGTCCCAGTGATCGGAGGCAAGGACCCGGATGAATTGATCAGGAAAGAAGGGCCTCAAAAATTTTTAGACCTTGTAAAAGAGGCCGTTCCATGGTTAAAATATAAGTTGGAGGCCGCGATAAGCCGCCACAACACAAAAGAGGCCGAAGGAAAGTCAAAGGCGCTGCGCCAATCGGCCGCGATACTTTCAACAGAAAAAGACCAGATAATAAGAAGGGAATACGCGAAATTCATCGCTCAAAAGCTCGGCGTTGACCTTGACGCGATAGAGTCCGAGATAAGAAGAAGAAGCTATTATTCGAGATCGGCGGGAAAAATAGACCAGCCCAAAAAACCTCTTTCCAAGGATAAGATCGCGGAAAAAGTGCTTATAAAGTTCGCGGCTGAGGACGAGAACGCCCTGAGGCTGATAAGGTCACAGGTCGAGACCGGTGATTTTTCGGATGAGCAATGTAAAACAATATTCGATGTAGTTGCGTTGAAGTCGGAAGGTTCAGGACCGTCAGAAGCGGCAAAGATAGTCGAGTCGCTTGACGGAGAGGCAAAGAAGGCTTTCTCCGAAATAATGCTAATGGAGTTCGAGTTCGACGATAAGGACAAGGCGCTTAACGATTGCATAAACGTTTTAAGGCTTGGCAAGATGAAGAAAAGGCTTGCGGACTTGAGGCGAGAGATAAGCGAAGCGGAAACAAAGAACGACTATCCGAGGATAACGGCTTTGCAGGAAGAATATAAAAGGTGCCACAGCGAGATGCGGTCGATGCAGTGAATTTTTTATCGGTTTTTAACGATATATAGTTAGGATATTGTGACGTAATATGGCCAAAAAACCCAAGGAGGTTAAGATGCTTCAAAAAGCAAGTCCTATGACCAAGCACAGAAAGTTCGAAGACAAGAGAAGCTATATCTCCCCGGAGGAGTATATATCGGTGTATCCTGACCCGGCAAAGAACATAGAAGACATAGAATATGTCCTGAAAAACGCCGATATCAACACCGAAAAGCTAAAAAAGAACCTCCACGAAGAGGAAGTGACCATCCACGAAGCCGTGGAAGACATAAAAGGTCCGGGCGTGGATGACACGGTAAAAATGTACCTGAGGGAGATAGGAAAATTCCCTCTGCTCACCTTTAAAGAAGAAATAGAGCTCGCAAAAGCCATCAAAAAAGGCGATATGAGGGCAAAGCATAAGCTGGTGAATTCCAACCTTAGGCTCGTTGTCAGCATCGCCAAAAAATATACCGGGAGAGGGATGCTTTTCCTTGATCTCATACAGGAAGGGAACCTCGGGCTCATCCGTGCGGTAGAAAAGTTCGACCACAGAAAAGGATATAAATTCTCTACCTATGCCACATGGTGGATAAGGCAGGCAATAACCCGCTCTATCGCTGACCAGGCAAGGACGATAAGGATCCCTGTGCACATGGTGGAGACGATAAACAAGATGCGCAAGACCACAAGGATGCTGCTGCAAAAGCTCGGGCGAAAACCGACCGAAGAGGAGATCTCGAAGAAATCGAGGATGTCCGTTGAAAAGGTCCGTGAAATAATAAAGGTTTCCCAGCTCCCGCTTTCGCTGGAGATCCCTATAGGCGATGAGGAAAGCTCGCATTTGGGCGATTTCGTGGAAGATTACACGATAGCGCATCCCGATGAAACCGTTCTTCACGGCATGTTAAGGGACGACCTTGAAGAGGTCATGAATTCCCTGTCAGAAAGGGAAAAAACGGTATTAAAGCTGCGTTTTGGCCTGGAAGACGGCCGACCGAGGACGCTTGAAGAAGTAGGTCAACTCTATAAAGTGACCAGGGAAAGGATCCGTCAGATCGAGGCAAAAGCCCTGCGCAAGCTCAAACATC
>JAKLHX010000100.1 GCA_022709925.1 Candidatus Margulisiibacteriota bacterium | reverse complement strand
TAATGCAAACTATTGTAGCGCCGGGCGGTTGAGCCCTCTTTTAAAGGACCCTTTTTACAAAACCATCGGCCTCGGGACAAAAATATTCCTTGGCGGCGGGATCGGGCATGTCGTAGGAGCAGGAACACAACACAACCCCGACTCTCCAAGGACCACAAAAGGCACGCCAAAGAGAGGCTCCGGGACGTTGTGCGTCACGGGAGACCTAAAACAAATGGACCCGAAATGGCTAGTAGGAGTGAGCATGCTGGGATATGGAACATCTTTGGCTGTAGGGATAGGAGTTCCGATACCGGTACTCAGCGAAGACATCGTAAAGTGGGCTGCGGTAAAAGATGACGAGATATTCGCTCCTATAGTCGACTATAGCGATGATTACCCGAACGCAAAACCGGACATCCTGGGGGAAGTGTCATACAAAGAGCTTAAAACAGGAAAGATAAAGCTCGGCAAGAAAGAGATCCTTACGGGCTCTTTATCGAGCTATTCTAAAGCGGTTGAAATAGCCGACATACTCAAGGGATGGATACGATCGGGAAAATTCCTCCTCAATAGCCCTGCCGAAAAGATAGCGGGACCGGAAAGCGGAGTAAAGTTCAAATATCTTAATGAACGTCCGGTAAAGAACGGAGGGCAATAACATGAGCATATCTAAAAAGATAGTCCTTACTTTCCCGCAATCCTTGGTAGGCCAACCCATCGTATATCACCTGATAAAAGATTTCGACCTGGTGTTCAATATATTAAGGGCCAGTATAACTCCGAAAGAAGAAGGCCTTTTGGTGATAGAGATATCCGGCAAAGAGGAAAACTACAAGAAGGGCATGGACTTCCTTAAAAAACAGGGGGTTAACGTACAGCCTCTCAAAAAGGATGTTAAGTGGATAGAAAAGAAATGCATACAATGCGGGGCATGTATAACCATATGCCCGACACAAGCGCTTAACATAGACAGGAAGACCATGAAGATCTCTTTTGACGAAGAGAAATGTATCGCTTGCGAACTATGCATAAAGCCTTGTCCGGCAAGGGCCTTTGAGGTAAGATTATATTAATGACAAGACACGCGAAACTTAATAAATGGGTCAAAGAAATGGCTGCCTTGTGCAGGCCGGATAAGATCGTCTGGATAGACGGGTCCGAAGACGAGAAGAAACGGCTCGAAAAAGAAGCTCTGTATACCGGGGAGCTTATAGAACTCAACCAGGAAAAGCTTCCCGGCTGTTTCTATCACAGGACTGCGGCTAACGATGTGGCCCGGACTGAACATCTTACCTATATCTGCACGAAAAAAAGGGCGGATGCAGGCCCTACCAACAATTGGATGAGCCCCGCAAAAGCTTATAAGAAAGCTTCCGAGATATTCAAAGGATCCATGATCGGCAGGACCATGTATGTCATACCGTTCAGCATGGGGCCGGTCGGCTCCGAGTTCAGCAAAATAGGCGTTGAGCTGACCGACAGCATATATGTCGTCCTTAACATGCGGATAATGACAAGGATAGGCAGATCAGTCCTTGAGAAGCTGGGAACGGATAAAGATTTTACAAAATGCCTGCACAGCAAAGCGGACCTGAACGTCGACCGGAGGCTTATACTCCACTTCCCGGAAGACAATGCCATATGGAGCGTTGGTTCGGGATATGGTGGCAATGTCCTTCTTGGCAAAAAATGTCTTTCTCTTAGGCTCGGAAGCTGGATAGCAAAAAAAGAGGGCTGGCTTGCCGAACATATGCTGATAATGGGCGTTGAAGACCCGTCAGGACATATAACATATATTGCGGCTGCGTTCCCCAGTGCCTGCGGAAAGACAAACCTGGCAATGCTCATACCTCCAGAAGGGCTGAAAAGCAAAGGATATAGGATCTGGACCGTAGGGGACGATATAGCATGGATGAGGATAGATACCGACGGTTCGCTTTGGGCGATAAATCCCGAAGCAGGGTTCTTCGGCGTAGCTCCCGGCACAAATTCAAGGACCAATCCGAACGCCATGGCCACCATAAAGAAAAATACGATATTCACGAACGTGCTCCTCAAACCGGACGGGACCGTCTGGTGGGAAGACGGAGACGGACCTGTTCCTTCGGAAGGGATAAATTGGGAAGGCAAGCCTTGGAAACCGGGGATGACGGATGAAAAAGGCAATAAAATACACGGGGCGCATCCAAACAGCAGGTTCACTGCTCCTCTATCGCAATGCCCTTCGGTCTCGAACCGGTTGGAACAGCATCACGGCGTCCCGATAAGCGCGATAGTCTTCGGAGGAAGGCGCGCAAAACTGGCCCCGCTTGTGTATGAGTCTTTTTATTGGCAGCACGGCGTTTTCATGGGGGCGACAATGGCATCCGAAAGGACCGCGGCTCAGTTCGGCAAACAGGGAGAAGTGCGTCGTGACCCTATGGCAATGCTGCCGTTCTGCGGATATAACATGGGCAAATATTTCTCCCATTGGATAAAAATGGGAAAGAACATGGCAAACCCTCCGAAGATATTCCATGTAAACTGGTTCAAACAGGATGAGAACGGCAAGTTCCTTTGGCCCGGCTTCGGAGAAAATCTCAGGGTGCTTGAATGGATAATCGACAGGTGCAGACAAAAAGTAAAAGCAGTAGAATCGCCCATAGGATATGTTCCCGATCCGGCAGACATAGACCTCACCGGATTGGACACATCAAAAGAGACCATGGCCAAGCTTCTTGAGGTGGATAAAAACGAATGGAAAAAAGAGATCGAGGACCAAAAAGACTTCTTTAAAACTTTCGGAAAAGACCTTCCTAAAGAGATCACGATAGAACATGAACTATTGAAAAAAAGGATAGAAAGATACTAGGCTTTTCTTTCGCCGCGTTTTCTTTCATTCTCTGAAAGAAGTTTTTTTCTTAACCTGATATTCTTGGGGGTTATCTCCACAAGCTCGTCATCATCAATGAACTCCAGCGCTTGTTCGAGCGTCAGGATTATCGGAGGAGTGAGCTTTACCAGGTCGTCGGAACCGGAAGCCCGCATATTCGTAAGTTTTTTCTCTTTGCAAGGGTTGACAGACATATCTTCTCTTCTTGGGTTCTCCCCTATGATCATGCCTTCATATACCGGGACCACCGGGCCTATAAAAAGTTTCCCTCTGTCCTGGATATTGTTGAGCGCGTAAGGCACGCTGTTGCCCGCAACGCCTGAAATAATTACCCCATTCTGTCTTTTTGCGATCTCTCCCTTGAACCTTTCGTACCTGTAAAAATTATGGTTGAGGATGCCTTCGCCTTTTGTGTCCATTATGAACTCCGCGCGGAACCCTAAAAGGCCTCTGGTAGGAACAAGATATGTAAGATATGTCGTACCGTTCTTCACGTTCATATCCAACATTTCCCCTTTTCGTTTGCCCAGTTTTTCTATCACGACCCCGGCGGCTTCTTCGGGAACGCTTATAACGACCTGCTCGATCGGCTCCATCTTTTCGCCGTTTATGGTCTTGAATATGACCTTCGGCCTTGATACCGCGACCTCATAGCCTTCCCTGCGCATGTTCTCAAGCAGTATGGAAAGATGCAGCTCGCCCCTGCCGGACACTTTATATCCTTCAACGCCTCCGATATCCTCCATCCTCAAACCAACATTGGTCTCAAGTTCTCTCATCAAGCGTTCTCTAAGATGGCGGTTCGTTACATATTTACCTTCTCTTCCGGCAAAAGGGGAATCATTTACAAGGAATTCCATGGTAAGAGTAGGCTCGTCTATCTGAAGGAGCGGCAAAGGGGACGGGTTATCGGCATAAGAAATGGTCTCTCCTATCGTTATCTCCGGGATCCCTGCGACCGCAACGATATCTCCGCACTGGGCTTCTTCCGCCTCTATTTCCTTCAATCCTTCAAAAACAGAAAGCTTGGTTATCTTTGCCGGCAGGATAGAGCTGTCCCTTTTGCAGACGACCACTTCCGCGTTCTTCCTCAGATGTCCGCTGTTGACCCTGCCTATAGCTATACGACCTACATAATCGTCATATTTAAGGTTCGTGACCTGCAGCTGTAATGGCCCTTCAGATCTGTCCGGATAGGGTTTTACATGCTTGATTATGGTCTCAAAAAGCGGCGTAAGATCTTTGCCTTCATCATCAATATTATATTTTGCGATGCCCTGCTTGGATATGGAATATATGACCGGGAAATCCAGCTGTTCATCGTTAGCTTCAAGCTTTACGAAAAGGTCGAAGATCATATCCATTACTTTGTGGGCCCTTTGGCCTCTTTTATCTATCTTGTTTATCACGACTATCGGCTTGAGCCCCAGCTTTAGCGATTTTGAAAGCACGAATTTGGTCTGAGGCATCGGGCCTTCTTTTGCATCGACTAAAAGGAGAACGCTGTCCACCATTTTAAGTACGCGCTCGAC
>JAKLHX010000010.1 GCA_022709925.1 Candidatus Margulisiibacteriota bacterium | reverse complement strand
CAGGGACTGCTTGTTCTCATTGCTCTTTGATATATCCATCTGGTCTATTCTGATCGCTATGGGGAATGTTTCAAGCCTTCTTAAATAAAGATTAAAAGGCTCAAAACTGGCGATCATATCCACATTTATAGGGATCCTTTTGAATGTTTCTTCCTGCACGGGCGCCATTGGCTGGACCAGCGTATAGTCTATTTCGATCCCTTTTAAGGAATCCGCTATGAACCTCTCCAGCAAATAGGGGATATCCGCTTCACTCGGTACTTTTGCGTTTATCTCCGACAGTTTTTTATTTATCTCTTTCATTATCGATCCGGAATCCATGGAAATATCTTTAGGCCCCAGGATCTGTATTTGTTTCTCTATTGATTCCGTGGACACCTTAAGTTCGGACAGCTCTTTCATCTTATCTTTCAGAAGATATGTATAAGAGGCCCATATTACGGCGCCTATAAGCAGCACGCCCAGCAATGCTTTTTGCCAGATCGGACGGTCCATTTTTCCCCCCTTACAGTTTTAAGTTCAAGTTCATTGAAAAACTCACGGTCTTCTTGTCGGAATTCCTTCGCGCCTCTGAAAGCGAAGTGTCAGAGAAGAATGCCGACCCTTCCACTTTTTTCAAAAGGTCCCCTACAGAGTACATGTCCGAAGAATTTCCGGACACGGATATGCTTTTGGACGAATTATTGAACGTGAAAGTATCAAGATATGAATTTGCCGGCATCAGATTGGTCAATTCCGTCAGCGCCATCCTTATTGGGGTTCTCTGGCTCTCTATTTTTGCCAGTATCGCTTGCTTTTCGGAAAGGACCTTAAGGTTTGAAAGCAGCGCTTTCTTTTCGTCCAGCAGGCTGCGGTAATTAGATATCCCTTTGTTCAGGGATATGTTCATGGCCGAGATAAACGCCAGGTAAAGTACCGCTCCTGACAATCCAAGGGCTATGTAAGCTTTCGTTGACAGGTTGAGCTGGGGCAGCGGGGATTTTGCCGAAGACAGGTCGTTTATACCGATCTTCCTTTTTTGAGATGTTCCGATAAAATTCATCTCTTTTGCTTGTGAGAGGGCAGTGCCTATCGCGATCGCCATGTGAGGCAATGTTTCAAGCAAAAGGGTCTCATTGGTTATATTGCTGCCTTTTTCGAACTTAAGGAAGTTCTCCAGTTTTTCGACATTAACCCCAAGTTCGGAAGAAAGATGCGTTTCTATGTTCTTTAGTTTTGATGACCCTCCGGATACAAAAACTTTGTCTACCGATGTCTTTGCGAACTGTTCCTTATAATAGCTGAAAGAACGGGATACTTCGTTCAGGAATCTGCGCAGTGTAGGGCGCATCACCTGATATATCTGTTTTAGGGGAACCCCGTCCTCGGTCATTTCTTCTGTGTTCTCTTCGGGCACTCCGTATTTCCTTTTCACTTCTTCAGCCTGTTCGTAGTTAAGGTTCATCTGCCATTTATCAGAAACGAACAGGCCTATCATGGCCTTTGTGAAGTGTATCCCGCCGAGGGATACTTCCCTGTAAAATTCGATGTTCTCACCGTTAAAGAACGTTATTTTTGTAGTTTCGGAGCCTATATTTATAAGCGCTGTCGTCTGATTCTTTTGGAGGAGTCCGGTCTTTTTGAGAAGGTTCCATGCTGCGAACGGGGCTATGGATATCCCGTCCAGATGTATCCCGGCTTCTTCAAAATGACTTCTGGTTTTTTCTACGGACTCTTTATTCACCGCCGCCACCAGAAGTTCCAGCTTTGTGGTGTCTTTGAATTTTATTTCTTCCAGCAAAGTGTAGTTTATGACCGCTGTCTCGATAGGGAAGGGCAGGTGGCTCTTTAATTCCCATTTTATCGCTTCAGTAAGGTCTTTCTTTGCCATCTTATGGACCTGGATCCTTCTTATCACGACTTCAGATCCGGAAAGTATGGAGAAAATATCCTGTTTCTTGAGCTTTATCGATGAAAAAGTCTGTTTGAGGGTGTTTATTATGAAACCGTCTATCTGCTCTTTTTGTAAGTTCTGGGGGATGTCAACGCTGCTAAAATTCTCGACGGTGATCTTAGACGAGTCATGCTTTATCTCGATTATATTTATTACATTGCCGCTTATATCCACTCCGATAGTGGACTCTGCCGCCGCTATTTTTTTGCCGAAGCCGAATATCATAATTCTTTCCAGGATCCTTTCATAAGACTCAATCCCCCGGAAGACAGGCCTTCGGGAGGGGTTGGCAGATACTCGGGCCTGAATTCTATGTTTATGCTTCCAGTATATGACGAAGAAGACGGATTTACTACGCTCCCGTACACAGTGACATTCCCGGTCAATTCGGTGCTGACATCCCAGGAGAACAATAGCCCCAATATGGTGGGATTGCCGTTGGCCGTTATCTTGGCCGACATTACGGACCCGTATATCCTAGGAGTGCCCGGTATGGATATCTGCGTCGGAGAGTATAGGACGGCTCCCGAGGCCATATTTGAATTGCCCTGGATAGTCATCAGTCCGTTGCTTATTATTGTTGTATCTTCGGATATTGTGGCCGAACTTATATTGGCTTTTCCTGTGACAACTATCGTTCCTCCTCCCGTTATATTCCCTGATATTGTTGCGTCCCCGTTTACATACGTTATTCCGCCGCCGAGATTTGTGTTGTTGAGTATCACGTTGCCCGCAGGCTGTGCTTGCGCTGCGATTATCTTCTGGTCGTAAGTGGTCGTATTGAGGGCCGGCATGGTGGGGACAGGATCAGGGACGGTTCCCGGGGCTCCGTTCACGGTATGTCCTGCTGTTGTAAATACGTCTCCACTCGGATGGTTGCTGGCTTTTTGTATCGATATATCCCCGTTCGCGAAGAGGTCTCCTCTTATCGATGAGGCGCCCCTAAGATCAAGGCTTCCGTTGTTATATATGGCATAACTGAAGGCTGCCGGCAGTGAATTCCCGTGCATTTTTTGGATTATTGTCCTGGGTATTCCGCTCATCTCCCCGGTGGATATTATGGAAAGTATTCCAGATGTCTCTTCCAGTATAGAGAATCGATAAGATCCTTCTTTAAAAGTTTCGGAGAAATTAGATACCCTCCATGAACTGCCCCTTCCTCCCAGTCCGGTAGGGGTGTTAAGATACCATATCGCTTTGTTTATCCCGGCTTCTGCCGCATAAAAAGCTTTTTCTCTTTTTTGCCGTAGATTTGAATCGGTCGTCCTGCCAAGCACTATGAATATGAATGCTCCAAGCAGAAGCGATATGCCGAAGACGACGAGCAGGGTCAAAGCGATGCTGCTTTTTCTATTCATTGCCTTTTTTATGCTCCTTCCAGCTGCCTTTTAGCTTTTCCGGTTTCCCTGCAGACACCACTCCGGGAATGGAGGACGATATTTTTGACGGATCATATGTGATATTTATCGCTCCGGAGAAAGTAGGAGCTTCTCTGCATACTATGCTCCCTACGATGGTCCTTGCTCCCGACATTCCCTTTTGCGAATATATTAATCCTACGGTCCTTCCGGCTCCGCTTGCACTGACCGAGTTGAGCGCGATCACGGATCCCGTTATATCCCCGGCACCAGAAAGTGTTATGTTGTTCCTTGCAAAAAGCACACCTCCGGAATTTACTACATTACTTCCGCTGATCGTCAGATTGTTCCCGCAGATGATCTGCGTGTTAGAAGCTATGCTTCCTGCTCCGGATTGGGTGTATGTCCCTGTCACTACGATCTTTCCTCCGCCGGTTATGCTGCGGGCCCCGCTTACGGTTAAATTCCCGTTCACATAGAGGGTTCCTCCGGCAAGATTATAAGTTCCTGCTCCCGTTATGCTCATATTGCCTGCTGTTTGGGATGCCGCAGTAGCAAGAAGATCGTCATAATAAGTAGTCTCTATGGACGGCATAGGAGGAGGCGTGGAGACCAGGTTCACTGATTGGGCTGTCCCGTTCTTTTTGTAGGTGTGTCCTTCGGTTATCGTTGCCGCTCCGTTTATCCTTGTTGCTCCCGTCAAGGCTATGTTCCCGTTGGCAAAGACAGGGCCTGTTATGCTGCATGCTCCGTTCATTGAAAGATCGCTGTTGCTGTATACCGCGTATTCAAAGCTTGCGGTAGAAGAGGCTCCCGACGAAAGAAGCTGTTCTATGGTCCGGGTCCTTCCGCTTGATTCTCCGGTCGAGATCACAAGGATGGAGCCGGACGGCCCATCAGATATTGAAAAAGTATATGCTCC
Source organism: Candidatus Margulisiibacteriota bacterium (assembly GCA_022709925.1). Classification (GTDB taxonomy): domain Bacteria; phylum Margulisbacteria; class WOR-1; order JAKLHX01; family JAKLHX01; genus JAKLHX01. Next base: position 11,601 of record JAKLHX010000010.1, on the reverse strand, counting down.
TCCGGCAAAAGATTCGGATGTTGCGGAAGTCCTCCATGTGTCTCCTCTGCCTCCGGAAGCCGCAGGGGTCGTAAGGTACCAAATAGCTTTATTTATTCCTGCTTCAGCGATATAAAAAGCGCGTACGCTTTGTTTTTGAGTAGCAAGATTCCTGCTTCTCCCTGTAACCACATAAATAAAAGAGAAGAATATCGAGGATATCGCGAGCATTATTATAAAGGTCAACATCAGACTGCCTTTTTTTGAACTGCCTGACCTCATATGGATCCCTCCCTTTATAGGTTCCTTAATTTTACGGAAGATTCGAGCGTTGCGACGTCTCTTCCCGAGGAAGAGGATATCTTTACGTTCACTTGCTTTATCGATACCAAAGAAGCGCTGTCATACGTGAGACTAAAACTGCTTATATTCTTTGCGACCATGGTATTTGTTCCCGCCACGGTCCTTATTAAAGGGCTTCCCGGGGTCCCGTTCCATGAATACATGAATATTTCCCCTGCTTCTTTTGATCCGTTAGAATTAGCGTCCTGTGCCCAAAAACTGATGCTGGCCGATGCGGCACTCGTCAGTTCAAGACAGTTCCTCAAATCGATCCTTAATGTGCTTATTCCCTTGTTGGCCTCCAAAAAAGCCGCGGACCGGTCCATTTCCGAATTAAAAATGCTTGTCCCTGCTATATAAGAAGCCACAAGAACGCCCAATATGAAAACTGATATTGCCATTGCTATTATCAGCTCGATAAGGGTGACCGATATCCTGTTTTTCATATATTAACCACTAATAGTTCACAAAATAAGTGCTCACGTCAAAAAAGTCGTTTTTTGGCCCGGTTTTCCAGTAGACCCTTATATTGACCTCTTTTAGATTGGTGAGCGGCTCACTTACGACAGCTTCTCTGGAGAAATTCGGATATCCCGGGATGGAGCCGAGCGCTTCGGATGAGTTGACTATCGATGCAAAGCTGACTGTTTGGAGCTGTTCGGCTTTTTGCTGGGCAAGCTCTATGGCTATGTTCGTGTTTGTTATGTCATGGCTTGCGACTATTCCGCTGGAAAAGGATTCTACCAAAGGGAATATAGCGATAGTTATCACCACAAGCACAAGGATCATCTCAAGAAGAGTGAATCCGCCTCTTTTCATTTGGGAAAATTATAACAAACAAGATATATATTGTAAAGAAAAAACTTTGTATCAATGCCAGTTTTCATTTGGGGGCGTGCCGTTGGTTACGCCGATATCATCAGGTTCGGACGGTATGGGCATTTTCCCTACCCATGCCGTAATGCCTGATGTGGCAAGATTCTCTCCTGCCGACCATATCGCGTATACGTTCTTGTCGGGAGATACGCTATATCCGAACGTGTCCGAAGGCTTGAACGTATCCGTGGGGAGGACCGATATTATATTCCCGTCCAAAAGTATGTCGGGCAATGCCGCAGGATAGTCTCCTCGTTTTATTGCATATGATTCTACAGCGACCTTAAGGATCCTCAGGTCTCCTCTTACTTTTGCGGATTTTGCGTCGTTCTGGAGGCGGAAAAAATTCACTACTACTATGGAGATGAGGATCGATACTATGGTCAATACTATCAACAGTTCTATTACGGTAAAAGCGCTTCTTTTTCTCATGGTTTTTGTTTGGTAAAGATTATAGCATACAAGGGCCTGAGGCTGAAGAGCCGAAAACAAAAAGGCCCCCGACATGATGTCGAGGGCCCCCTTTTTAGATCATCTAAAAGATCAAATCGCTTACTTCCAGTTCGTGTTCGGGGATGTTCCGTTCGTTGCACCGATCTGATCGGCGTCTCCGACCGTTACTACACCCGTATCCGCGATAGAAGCAGAGGCCGTGTTGTTCTTCCCAACTGACCAGATTATATAATATGTGCTGTTCGGGCTAAGCGCATACTGATATCCGTTGCTGCCGGCAGCAGCGGTTGAAAATGGATCTGTCGGAAGGGTTTGGACTACGGACTGGCCTTCTACAGACGCGAGTATTGTAGGATACGCGCTGTTCTTTGCGTTGTACGCTTCGACAGCCAACTTAAGTACCCTGAGGTCTCCGCCTGCTTTTGCCTTCTTAGCTTCTTCCTGCATCCCTCTGAAGCTCGGGATCGCGATACCGATAAGGACCGCTATGACGGCCATCACGATCAAAAGCTCGATCAATGTAAAGCCTTTTCTTAACATTTCTTTTTTCACCACCTTTCAATTTTTTTCAGAATTAAAACTAATTTAGCAGTATATAACACATTATTATTTTTTGCAATATCTTTCCTATTGCTTTTTCATTATCTTTTCCAGGTTCTCCTGGTTCACCGCTCTTTCAAGCGCCGTTTCGTAAGTTATGACGCCGTCCTGGTACAGGTTCTTGAGGGTCGTGTCCATGGTCTGCATCCCGTACTTCGCGCCTATTTCCATCATGGAATAAATATCCTGGGTAGAGCCTTTCCTTATTATGTTCCTTACCGCGGAATTGACCCTCAGGATCTCGGCCGCCAGCACCTGTCCCAGTCCGTCGGCGCGCGGCAAAAGCTGTTGCGATATGACGCCCTGCAGAGAAAGCGACAGCTGCATCCTTACCTGGTTCTGCTGATGCGGCGGGAAGACGTCTATTATCCTGTCTATCGTCTGGACCGCATCATTGGTGTGGAGGGTGGATATCACAAGGTGTCCTGTTTCTGCAGCTGTTATTGCGGTCGATATCGTCTCGAGCTCCCTCATTTCACCTATCAGGATGACATCAGGATCTTGTCTGAGCACCCGGTGCAGAGCGTTCGGGAATGAATTGGTGTCAAGTCCCACTTCTCTCTGTTCTATTACGGATTTTTTGTTCCTGTGGATGAACTCTATCGGGTCTTCTACAGTGATTATGTGGACGCTCTTATTGGCGTTTATCGAATCTATCATTGCGGCTTGTGTCGTGCTTTTTCCGGCGCCCGTAGGTCCCGTTACAAGTATGAGTCCACGGGGCTCTTTTATGAAATCATAGACTACTTTCGGGAGCCGGAGCGATTCCATGGCAGGGATCTCCGTAGGGATGGTTCTGAGAGATGCCGCGACCGATCCTTTTTGGTAGTGCACGTTTATCCTGAACCTGGAGAATCCTGAAAGTTCGAACGAACTGTCTAGCTCTTTTTCCCTTTCAAACTTTTCCTGCTGGTCTTTTGAGAGCAGGGAGTATACAAGCTGTTGGACCTCTTCTTTGTAAAGGGCTTTGTCCCCGAAATTAACAAGCCTTCCTCCCACCCTGATTATCGGGGGATTGTCGGCAAGTAGTAGAAGGTCCGAGGCTCCTTTCTCGACTACGGTGCTGAGCAGTGACTTTATCTCCATTTCATTTCCCTTTCTTTTAATTTTTCAAGGTCTTTACCATCGAGAATATCGGCAGAAGTATGGACGCAAAAATAAATCCCACAAGCCCTCCTATGATCACCAGGAACATGGGCTCAAGCAGGGCGGTAAGTTTTTTTATCGCGTAATCCGTCGCGATGTCGTAAAAATCAGCGATCTTGGTCAGCATTATCTCAAGGGTCCCGGTCTCTTCTCCGACCGCTATCATGTGGATGGGCATGGCCGGGAACTCGCCGCTTTCCCTGAGAGAATCGCTTATGTTCTTTCCCTTGCCTACGGCAATACCGACATTCTTTATCACTAATGCCATAGGAGCTACGTCTATTGTCTTTTCGGTCACTTGGAGCGCCTGGAGCATTGGGACCCCGCTTGAAAGAAGCGCGGAAAGCGTTCTTGTAAGCCTGGATATTTCTACCTTTCTGGCCAGGTCTCCCCATACGGGGACCTTTAGTTTTATGACATCGAGCTTCATTTTTCCTTCAGTTGTCTTTGCCCATCTTTTCAAATAGATCCATCCGGCTACAGAGCCTACTATTATATAAAGCCATGCGGCCCTTATTACGTTGTTCAGCTGGTATAGGATAAGGGTCGGCAAAGGCAGCGGGATCCCGCCTTCCAAAAAGATCTTCACGAACGGGGGGATGACCGTTGTGACCACAAAGGAGACCACTCCGACACCGGCGATGATGAGTATCACGGGATAGGTCATCGCTGAAGATATCTTCGATTTTAATTCAGCCTCGTGCTCGGTGAATGATGCGAGCCTTTTTAATACTTCATCCAGGTTCCCTGACACTTCCCCCGATGCTACCATGTTTATGAAAAGGTTCGAGAAAATGTCTTTGTGCTTTGCCAGAGAATCCGAAAAAGTCTTGCCCTGTTTTATTTCTTCAGAGATATCCTCCAGCGCCTCTTTAAGCTTCTTGTTCTCGGTCTGTTCTACAAGCGTGCTCAATGACGTCGGCAGCGGAATGCCGGCGTCAAGCATGTTCGCGAGCTGTATTGTGACCATGACAAGGTCGTTCGTCTTTACTTTCGATATTTTTTTTAGAAAATCGTCGATGAATTTAAGGTCCAGGTCGCCTTTTTTTTCGGATATGGAAACGATGGAAAAACCGCTCTTAATAAGGCTGTTCGCTATTGCCTCTTTATTTGCCGCTTCCAGTGTTTTTGTTATGCTTTTTCCGCTCTTGTCGAACCCTTTGTATATAAAAAAAGGCATATTACTCCATTGTCACCCTTATTACTTCTTCGATAGACGTGGTGCCGTCGAGCGCTTTCATCAGCCCGTCCTGGCGCAGCGTCTTCATTCCGGCTTCCTGCGCGGCTTTTCTTACGACATCCGCAGAGGTCTTTTCAAGCACCAATTCCCTGATCTTTTCGTTAACTACCAAGAGCTCAAATATGCCGAGCCTGCCTTTGTAGCCCCTGTTCTTGCAGTTCTTGCAGCCCTTTCCGCGATAGAACATTTTCTTCCCGGACAGGTCCTGTATGCCGAGCTCTCTAAGCATTTTTTCCGTGGGCTGGTACGCTTCTTTGCATGAAGGGCAGATCTTCCTGACAAGCCTCTGCGCCAGGATGCCTATGACCGAAGATGAAATAAGAAAAGGCTCTATTCCCATATCGACGAGCCTTGTAAGCGCTCCCGGAGCATCATTTGTGTGAAGCGTGGAAAATACGAGATGTCCGGTCATGGCGGCCTGTATGGCTATCTCCGCCGTTTCCTTGTCCCTGATCTCACCGACCATGACTATGTCGGGGTCCTGACGGAGTATGGAACGCAGTCCCGAAGCGAAAGTCAACCCTGCTTTTGCGTTTATCTGTGCCTGACGTATTATCTCAAGCTGATATTCGACCGGGTCTTCCAAAGTGATGATGTTCTTGTCTATCGAGTTTATGGATGACAGCGCCGAGTATAGAGTTGTGGTTTTTCCTGATCCTGTCGGGCCGGTGACAAGCATTATTCCGTGGGGTTTTCGTATTATCTCATTTATGGTCGCCAAGTTCTCCGGGTAAAACCCGATGTCCTCAAGGCCGATCAATACGCTGTTGGGATCAAGTATCCTCATCACGATATTTTCCCCGTGTACCGAAGGGAATGAGGATACCCTCATGTCTATCTGGTTGCCTTCCACCTTAAGCCGGAACCTCCCGTCCTGGGGACTTCTTTTTATCGCTATGTTCATCTCGGACATGATCTTTATCCTGGATATTACGGCTGCCTGCAGATTTTTTGGAAGGCAGGATGCTTCTCTGAGTATCCCGTCTATCCTGTACCTTACGCGGACCATCTTCTCCTCGGGATTTATGTGTATGTCCGAAGCCCCGTCCTTTACCGCTTCGCTTATTATGAGGTTGACCAGCTTTATGACCGGAGCTTGCTCCGCTGCCTGGCGCATCTTTTCCGGAGACAGCTCTTCTTCGTTTATCTCATCCGCTTTTTCCACTCCGGCATCCTCTTCGGAGTCGATCTTTTTGATGACCTCGTCTATCGATGCAGCTCCGGCGGCAAAATATTGATTGAACGCTTTTTTTATTTCGGTCTCGGTGGTCAAAACGGGCTCTACTATGCATTTTGTTATGGAGCGCAATTCATCGAGGACGATCACGTCGAGAGGGTCGGTCATGGCTACGGTCATGATCTCTCCGGTCTTAAAAAGCGGTATTATATTGTGTTGTTTTGCGAATTGTTCCGGTATGAGGGACAGGACTTTAGGGTCTATTATGTAGCTGTTGAGGTTTATGTACGGTATGTGCAACTGTTGTTCGAAAAAGGAAATTATGTCCGCTTCTTTTGCCATGTTCAAGGATATGAGAGCTTTTCTTAATGTGATATGAAGCCTTTTTGCTTCCGTCTCGGCCTGTGACAGCTGAGCTTTTGAGATCATCTTCTTTTCGACAAGGCTTTCTCCTAGAGATTTTTGCTCTTTCATCTTAGAGATCCTTCCTTTTACTGATAAGTTTTAAAAAGTATTATATATTGGTTGGCTCAAAATGTAAATGACGGCTGTTTTTAAGGCCTTTTCCCGGCTTGACGCAAACAGGTTAGATGTATATAATATTAACCATATGAACAATTCGCCTGATAAACTATGCACAAAAGACATCATAGGAAGATTTGAAGAGCAGCTGCCGATCATCTCCAGGTATTTTCACAGTTCCAAGACATTTGATCTTGACGAAATGAACATAACCCTGCCCCAATTCATAGTTCTTGAGATAGTGCGCAAAAAAGACTGTCCCAAAATGACCGATATCGCGGGCGAGCTTGGCGTGACGTTGAGCAACGTGACCGCCATGATCGACCGGCTGATAGAGTCCGGATATGTCGAAAGGGCCGATGATCCTCAGGACAGAAGGATCGTGAGGATATGCCTGACGGCAAAAGGGAAAAACATTACCCAGAAAGCTGTCGAGCAAAGGAAGCGGTGCCTGGGACAGGTGTTTTCGAAATTATCTTGCGAAGACCAGAAAACTCTTTTAAAGATCTCCGAAAAACTGGTGGAAGCCATAAAACAAGAAGGAGGGAAGTAGACAGTGAGAACAAAGCGTATATTATGGATCGTAGTCGTGGTGGTAGCGGTTCTTTTTGTGTCCAGGATCGCCAACAGGATCACTTCATCCAATAAGGCCGTAGACAAGAAGATCATCCCCGTCTCTGTCCAAAATCCGGTCATCGGGTCTGTAGAGGAGAAGGTGACCCTTACCGGGGATATAAAGGCGGACAAAGAGGTCAGCGTCAGGCCCAGGATCGCAGGCCGGGTCGCCGAGATATATGCGGACGAAGGCGATGAAGCCGAAAAAGGGGCGGCCCTGCTTTCTTATGTAGAGGGGATAACTCCCGATAACGAATTGTATGACGACATGGTCGTAATAGCTCCCATATCCGGGGTCGTGGGAATAAAACTCGTAAAAGAAGGCGACCAGGTGATGAACCAGGTAGGCGGAGGCGTGAACCCCGTATTCGTAATTTATGACATAGACAAAGTAAAGGTCTATGCGGATATCCCGGAAAAATATTATTCTTCTCTTGATGAAGGAATGCCGGCCCGGATATATCTTGATGCTTATCCGGACGAGGTCTTTAAGGGCTATGTGAACAAGATCAGGCCGGTGGTGGACCCTATGAGCAGGACGACCCAGATAGAGATAGATCTTCCCAACAGGTCCCACAGAATAAAGCCCGGGATGTTCGCGAAAGTCGATATCGCTCTCAAAAAAGCTTCCGATGCCGTTATTGTTCCTTTCGATAGCGTTCTTGGGGACAGGGAGAAATATGTTTTCGTAAGCGAAAATTCCGTGGCAAAAAAAAGGCCCGTCATTCTGGGGCTTCAGCAGGAGAACAAAGTTCAAATAAAGGAAGGCGTTTCTGTCTCCGACAAAGTCATCGTTAACGGCCAAAGGGTCGTAAAAGACGGTTCTGCGGTCGAGGAGATCCGGGAATGATAAAAAATTTCGTCACCAAGCCGCTATTCACGCTGTCGATATACATAATATTCGTCATACTGGGGCTTTACAGCTTTTCCCGCCTTCCGCTGGATTTTTTGCCGAACATATCATTGCCGACGCTCACCGTGATCACTCCTTATCCGGGAGCCAGTCCTGACGACATAGAAACGACCGTTTCAAAGGTGATAGAGGATGCGGTCGCTACCGTCCCTAATATAGACAAAATCTCTTCTGACAGTATTGAGAACCTTTCGACGGTTACCATAACATTCAAATGGGGGTCGGATATTGATGCAGCCGCCGCAGATGTAAGGGATAAGATAGGCCTTATCTCTTCAAAGCTTCCCAAGGATGTAACGGCTCCGACCATATACAAATTCGACACGTCGCAGATACCGGTGCTTGTGCTCGGGATATCCGCCGACAAGTCTTATAAAGAGCTTTATCACATAGCAGATAAGACGATATCCACCGCGCTCAAGAAGATCCAGGGGGTAGGGACCGTCATAATATCGGGAGGTCTTGAAAGGCAGATAAATGTAGAGATCGACAAGAACAGGCTCGAGGCCTATCACCTGTCAGTCAGCCAGGTAAATATGGCTCTTGCGAGCGCGAACCTGTCGCTTCCTGCCGGATCCATGAAATCAGGGGAATTGGAATACGGGATAAGGGTCCCGGGAGAATTTTCAGATACCGATCAGATCGCAAACACGGTGATCGGCAGTTTTAACGGCAAAGAGGTCTACTTGTCCGATGTTGCCGAGGTTAATGATGATTTTAAAGACCCTGAGAGCATAACGGAGGTCAACAGCAAGCCGGGGATAATGCTTATGGTCCAAAAACAGTCCGGGGCCAATACGGTGCAGGTTGCCGATTCCGTAAGGAAAGAATTGGCGGCCCTTAAAGGGGAATTGCCTTCGGATTTTGAGATCTCTTATGTGCAGGACCTTTCGGAATCAATAAACAATTCTATAAGCGAGCTGACGAACACCCTGTATTGGGCGTTGCTTTTTGTCTTTCTTACGGTGCTTTTTTTCTTGAGGAACGTCAGGGGCGCCCTCATTATAGGGCTTGCGATGCCTTTTTCCATGATCGCGGCTTTCGTGTATATGTTCCTTGCGGGCGCATCCATAAACATAATCTCTTTAGCCTCTATAATCATTTCCGTCGGGGTCGTTGTTGATGACGCCATAGTGGTGCTTGAGAACATCTACAGGCATAAAGACAAGAAGAACGAGCCTCCCAGAGAATCTGCCATATACGGGACCGGCGAAGTTTCCGGGGCCGTCCTTGCATCGACTACGACCACCCTCGTCATATTCATCCCGCTACTTCTTGTTCAGGGGTTCGTCGGGATATTCTTTAATCAGCTCTCTATAGTAAGCATAGTCATCATTTCCATGTCGTTCATAACATCAATGTCCTTGACGCCAATGCTTTCTTCTAAATTGTTGAATGTGAACAAAAAAGAACAGCTGGGGTCCGACTTTTTCAAGAATGTCTACGATAAGAGCGAAAAATGGTTCGAGACAATGGAAAATGCCTACAAAAATTCTTTGGCTTGGGCCATAGACAACAGGATAAAAGTAATGATCGGATGTTCACTGATGTTCTTCTTGAGCCTGCCGTTGTTCATGTTCACGGGTTCGGAGTTTTTTCCCGAACTCGACAGCGGGCTTTTGACGGGCAATATCTCTCTGCCCTCCGGTACAAGGCTTGAAGAGACATCAAAAGTAATGGAGAAGTTGCAGTACAGAGTAAAGCAGGAGGTCCCGGAGCTCGAATTCATACTTGTCACGGCCGGGACGGCTAGCAGGATGAGCTTCTCGACTAAAAGCGGTCCCAATTACGGGAAAATATATGTCAAACTCGTGCCTCTAGACAAAAGGAAAAGAGGGATAAAGGAGATACAAAAACAGATATCGGACATAGCCGCGTCCATCCCGGGGCTTAAGTCCATTGATTTCGGCGCCAGCGGAGCGAACCAAATGGCAGGTTCGGGACGGCCGATAACTCTTGAGATATACGGAACTGATTTTGACAAGATGGACCTTGTCGCCCAAGACCTGAAAGACAGGATAGAGAATATCCCGGGGCTTACGGACCCTCTTGTGTCCAGGGAAAAATCAAATCCGGAATATTCCTTAAAAGTTGACAGGGAAAAAGCCGCGGCCCTGGGGCTTACCATGTACGACGTTGCTCTTGCGGCGCGTTCGTATCTTTACGGCACTACGGCGACGAAATACAGGGAGGACGGGGATGAATACGATATATTCGTCAGGCTCGGAGAGGGCAACCGCAAAAAGCTCGAAGATATAAAGAGCGTTTATGTGACCACGAAAACAGGGGCGAATGTTTCTTTAGGGAACCTCGTGTCGGTAGAGCTGCGGAACGCGCCTCAGGTGATACAGAGAAAGAACCAGCAGCGCCTTATCATCGTTGATGCCGATTTCTTCGGCAGGTCTCTGGGGGATGTTATGGGGGATGTGAACAAAATAATAGCCAGGATGAACATCCCGGACGGGATCACCATAAAAGTGGCAGGAAATTCCCAGCAGATGGCAGAAAGCTTCAGGTCCCTTTTCTTGTCCCTTCTGCTCGGCATAGCGCTGATCTATCTCGTCATGGTCGCGCAGTTCGAATCTTTCCGTGAGCCGTTCATAATAATGTTCGCGATACCTTTTGCGATCGTGGGGGTCGTCTGGTCACTTTTCCTGACCGGTTATCCGTTCGGCGTAATGTCTTTTATAGGATTGATACTCGTCACAGGGATAGCCGTAAAGAACTCGATAGTGCTTGTGGATTTTATAAATATTTTGCGTGCCAGAGGATATGAGTTGAGAGAAGCGATACTTGAGTCCGGCAGGACAAGGCTCAGGCCGATACTTATGACAAGCGCCACAACTGGGCTCGGTCTGCTCCCGATAATACTTGGCAGCGGCGAAGGTTCCGGTTTCTGGAAGAACATGGCCATTGCCGTGCTGGGAGGATTGATCGTATCGGCTACTATAAGCCTTATTTTTGTCCCGGCTCTTTATTACATATTTGAGAACAGAAAGAAAAAAAACATGGTCGGAGAGGGGGTCGCTAAATGAAAAGTATTTTTGTTGTTTATGCTCCGGCGATAGAAGAAAAGGTCTTTGCCGCTCTAAAAAATTCCGGAGTGAAAAAATATACCAGATTCCCTTATCTTCAGGGCGTCGGAGGCAGTTCGGAGCCCCATCTGGATACTCAGGTCTGGCCGGGGTCAAATTCCGCCCTCTTTATCGCCGCCGATGAAAAGACCAAGGATAAATTGATGGCTGAAGTAAGGGCGTTAAAGAAAGAATATGCGGAAGAAGGAATAAAAGCTTTTGTAGCTCCTTTGGAGGAAGAAATATGAGAATAGCCCATAGACTAAAGATATTTACCGCGATCTTAACCGTGGTGTTCATGGTCCCGGGCAATGCCGGAGCCCTGACGCTAAAGGAAAGCCTTGATATCGCCATGAAGAGCAATCCTCTTATAATATCGGCGAAAGAAAGTGTTAACGCGGCTTCCGCAAGAATGGGCCAGGCCGGATCTGCGGTATTGCCGACCGTTACTTTGTCCGCGACCAAAGGCAAGAACTATTCTCAGCCGATGACAATGGTCCTTCCTTCTATATTTGGCGGCGGGACTATCCAGACAGGACCAGATGAAACGAGCGATTACACTTCTTACAGTATTGGAGTGCAGCAGGCATTGTTTACCGGAGGCAAAATACTTACGGGGTTATCCATTGCCAGCGCCGGATATGACAGCTCTCAGGAAAACCTC
>JAKLHX010000001.1 GCA_022709925.1 Candidatus Margulisiibacteriota bacterium | reverse complement strand
TCGGACTGGAAGATCTGGTCGATGTTGATGTGTCCCCAACCGCCCGAGTGGTTGTCGACGATTTCGAGGGTCACCGCCTTGCCCATGAGGTCCTTGACGTCCCAGCCGTACCAGTCGAGACCGTCGGCCATTATCTTGTGCTCCGGGACTCTCTGGCATATGCCGAGGAACCCGTTAGTCCCTATTTTTTTATTCTTGTCGTATTCCCTCACTATAGATTTTTCCCACATAAGGAAATCGTGGAGTGAGTCCGTCTTGAACCTGAACCAATCGACAAAAATATGCGGGTTGCCGGCATCCCACACCCCGGCTTTAGGGGTTGTGATATCGTCCAGCTCTCCGAACTCGTTCGTCCAGAACTTTGCACCCCAGGCCCTGTTTATCTCTTCAAGAGAACCGTATTTTTTCTTCGCCCAGCTGATAAAATCTTTCCTTGTTTCTTCACAGTGGCAAAAATCCATGTTGGTCGTTGAGTCAAGCGGAGGGTACACGGGTTCGTTGTCTATCTGCCAGAACATCACCGCGGGATGGTCTTTGTATCTCTCTGCAAGTTTGCGGATTATCTTTTCGGCGAATTTCCTGAATAATTTGCTGTCCCTGCAGACATTGGGCCTCGGACCGTATTCCGGATAAAGCGTGCCTTCGTTAGAAACAGGGCGCACCTGCGGATATTTTCTGATGAGCCATGTCGGGACCATTGAAGTAGGGATGCCGAGAAGCACTTTAAGGCCGTATTTATTGGCAAGATCTAGCGCTCTGTCCAGTTCTTCGAACCTGAACTCTCCTTCTTTAGGCTCTATCCAGTTCCACGCCATCTCGCCGAAACGCACGATATTGAAACCGCTCTCTGCGATCTGCGAGAATGCGGTCTCCCAGTAATCCTGCGGCCACTGGTCAGGATAAAAAGTAACGCCAAATGGGAACATCAGTTTATAGAAATTCTTTCAGGGTTTATTAAGGGCTTTCCCTTCCATAATTATACCAAATGTACGAGCCTATAAAAAAGCGGGGTCAGAAATTATGCCTCACTTCAAAAGCCATCTCTGAAAGGCTGTATGAGTTGTTGTACCCGTAGGAAGTGTTCGATCCAGACAGTATAAGGTATTTCACGCCTATATATGAATCCAAAGAGCTTTGCACCCCGCAAAATATCTGTCCGCCTATGCCTCCGTTTATATCGCGGTTCCAGCTGGAGTAATTCACCCCCGCGCCAACGGTAAATTCCATGTCAAAAGATATCTCGCTGTTAAGGAATAGGTTCGCGTAAGAATAAGAGGTCGCAAGCCCCCCCGTAGGGAAATTGTAATGATATCCGGCCTGCGCTGAGACGGCGAAAGGGAGGTGTTGCGGCAGAGGGAGCAGCTGCGTGAGATAGACCCCCGCTCCGAAAGTAGGGTCCGGCGACAGCGCGGACCCGGAAACGCTGTTCGATGATGACGCGTGCGTGTAATTAATGCGGTAGACCCCGCAATCCATTTCAAATCCTAGTGGAGAACCTGCATTCACAGGAACATAAGCCAGTGAGGGATCTATGCATGTGAGAAAAAGTATCGATATTAGGACCGTTCTTTTAATTATGTTTTTCCGTATATTCATCAGGGAGCCTCAAAAGTTATTATATAAGTCCCGGAATATACCGCGCTGTCGGCCCAGTCGGTCCTGAACGCCCGGGCCTTTAAGGTGGTCCTTGAAGATATGGTCAGGGGTCCCGTATAGGTTGTCGACGAATTGAGCGGCTCGCTCCCGTTCGTAGTATAGGTTATTTTCGTGATGCCTTCCATTGAACAGGATATCGTGACTTCCTGAGTGGTCGTGTATGTCCCCGCGCCCGGCTCGAATGTCGGCGTATAGACAGTGCCGGTTATTATATAAGACGCGCTAGATATCCCGCTCGGTATTTTGGGAGCCATAAAAGCCTTAGCCCTTATGCTCTCCGAAGTGCTTACGGTTATCGGTCTTATGTATTTTGTAGAGTTCTGGTCCGGATCGGTCCCGTCGGTAGTGTAGAAAATATCTGCGCCGGTCGTCCCTGTCGCGAGGGACACGGATTGCGCCGTTGTATATGTCCCGCTTGATGGATTTATGGTAGGATCGGAAACTACGGAATATACATTTATCGAATCTTTATTATTCCCGCACCCGTAAAGAGCGAACGGAATAATGAATGAAAATACAAAGATAGATATTGCTGAAATATAACGACGCATTTCTCTAATCGTTAATTATATCATCGGTGTCAAAACTACGGAGTTACAATAACAGAGAATGTTTTGGAGCTCGTTATAGAAAAATCCGTGGTATCTGTTATTGTTAATGTTACCGTATAAGTAGTTCTTTCCGTGACCGATGTCGGAGGAGTCCAGAAGGTGCTTAAACTTGAATCATCGGTTATGGTTCCTCCTGAACAAGTCCATTTTATAATATACTCATTGCTTATATTGCTGACTGTACAAGAGACAGATTGAGCTCCAGAACCGGCAGCAACAGTAGACGGCAATCCTGTCACGGTAGTGATTATAGGATTCCCTGGTGAAGTAAAGTTTATACTAGCTGTCTTTGTCGAAGACAACGCTCTGGACAAAGTAGATACTGTCACATAAATCGTATATATGGTCCCGCTTGAGGCTCCTGATGGAGGCCTCCATGTTGCCAAATTCCCGGAAGAAGAGGCAGCAGATATCGATCCTCCGGAACAAGACCAGTCATATATGATCGCTCCTCCAGTCGGGTCATATGCTATGCATTCCAAACTGGAAGACCCTCCGGATGTAACCTCTGAAGGGTTGGCAACTAGAGCCGTTATTATCGGAGGACTCTTAACATCTATTGAAACACTGGAAGATACTGTTGTTTTCGTATCATTCGCTTCCACATTCACCGTATACGTTCCCGCGGTAGATGGAGCTGTCCATGTAACAGGATTACCTGTAGTGCTGGAAAGATGCCCGCCGTTAGGGTCATCAGTCCATCTGAATGTTATAGTATTTCCCGTTGGGGTTGTCGCATCGCAGGATATTGTTGCGTATGATTCTAAACTTATTGTGCTTGCGGGAGAAACATTTATGGATACTATCGCCAGCTGTGACGCGATCGCTCTTATGTATACCACCGATGTAGTTGAATTCCCTGCGTTATCTGTGACCCTTACGGTTATCGCGTAAGTCCCGGGAGTGTCCGGAGCCGTCCACGAAGCATTTTTTCCTCCGGAAGCCAATACTCCCCCGTCGCAGGACCATTCATAAGTGAGCCCGACGGTGGATTGAGTTGATGCTTCGCAGGAAAGTGCAACGGTCCCTCCGACAACGACATCTCCTTCAGGAGTGACAGTAATGGCCGTAACGACCGGAGGATTTATTCCGCATCCGTAGAACAGGACAGCAAGTCCTGCCACCAGCATGAACGACCACAAAACTTTTTTTAACATCGGTCGGGAAGCTTTCATTTGTCTCCCTTACAGATCGCCCACAATTCTATAACACAAGTCCGCTAATTGCAATATATTTTTCTTACCCCATCAACACTTTTACTTTGTGCGTCTTCCCGTCATGATAAGGTTTTATAAGGTTCCCCTGTATCCTCGTGCCGTCTACCTCAACAGACAAAACTCCATGTTCCACGCCCTTAGGGTTCTCTATCTCTATTTCATAGACCGCGCCTCTGAAAGGCCTTGTTATCTTGCATTTTTTCCACTTTGAAGGGATGCACGGGTCTATTCTAAGCCCTTCAAATTCCCTCCTGGCGCCGAGTATCCACTCCGTGGCCACCATAAATGTCCATCCTGCGGTACCTGTCAGCCAGGTATACGCGCCTTCTCCGTAAGCGTACGGATGGTCGGGGCCTATAAGATATTCCGCGTAAGCATAGGGTTCCGCCTTATACAGCTCGATATCTTTTTGTTTGTTGGGCATTATTTTGCACATCTCTCTGTATGCGGTATTTCCCATACCGAGCTTTGCGTAGGCCGCGATCATAAATGTCTGCGCGTGGCAGAAGACTGCGGCATTCTCTTTTGTTCCCTGGGAGAACATTGCGATACGTCCGAGTCCCGGATCAAAAACAGTGTATGCGGGGGCAAGGAGCGCCATCCCGTGCGGACCGGACAGGTTCTTTTCTATCGAGGAAAGCATGACCGGCAATCTGTCCTGCGGGACGAGGTCGGCAAGCACCGCCCAAGACTGGGAATTGAGGAACATCTTCCCTTCTTTGTTCTTTGACGAACCGAACGGGACCATGTCGTCGTTGTATCCTGCAAGATACCATGCGCCGTCCCATCCGCTCTCGTTTATCCTC
This sequence comes from Candidatus Margulisiibacteriota bacterium, assembly GCA_022709925.1. Classification (GTDB taxonomy): domain Bacteria; phylum Margulisbacteria; class WOR-1; order JAKLHX01; family JAKLHX01; genus JAKLHX01. The sequence continues at coordinate 28,868 of JAKLHX010000001.1, read as the reverse complement.
TTTGTCATGACCCTTGCTTTTTCAAGAAGGTCTTTTTTGATATCGTCTTTCCCAATGATCACTGCGAGCTCCGCCAGGTCCTTCAAAGACCTGACAAGCGCTATCGCGAGCCAGACGCTTTCTCCGATCTGTTTCCTTCCGGCCATATCAAGAGCGTCGTTCCAATCGGCTTCCCCTACCCTCGGAAGCCCGTGGACGCTTACATCGCTGTAAGTAAAATTAAGTTGTGCCAAAAGATGGTCGAACAAAGTCCCCTCTCCGTCTTCCACCGCTCCGCCTTTCCAGTCTATGTCCATCTTTGTTCCGCCTTCGCGCCATCTATCCTTGAGCCAGGGAACCGCCTGAAGCAGCACGTCTTTGTCCCCGGTCTCTCTGACATAGGCTGCGATAGAAGGAGTAAGCCATGTAGGATGGTCTTTGAACGGCCTGTTCGCGTAAGGCCCGTACGTATCGGACCAACCGGGAGCTATCGTCCCGTCGCGCCTTGTAAGGGACGCCACTTTCAGCATTTTGGCTTTTGCGTATTCGCTGTTTATAGAAGCGATCGATTCGCTGTCCTGACATGAATCGCGAAGTCCTCTTCCGCCCTGGCCTTCGTGATAAAAAGAAGGCGACCTGCTCCACATATTGCACATATAGAGCTGGTACTTTATCCAGTTGTTCATTATGTTGTCAAAATCTTTGTCGGGCGTCTCAACTTTTACGGGAGCCGTAAGTCCGGCCCAATAGAGCTTTACCTGCTCATAAGCTTTCTCGACCTCTTTTTTATTCTTGAACCTCTCGATTATCCGCTCGGCATCTTTCTGTCCTACTGTCTGCCCGAGTATGAATATTATTTCTTTCTCTTCTCCCGGTTTAAGGGATATCTTGTTCTGGAGGACCGCTACCGGCTCTTCCCCGTCGCATATGCTCTGGGTGCATTTACCGTTGTACACGCCTTCCGGATACTGGCAGGTATTGCCTCTTCCCAGAAAGTTCTCCTTGTGGCAGTCCCATCCGGCGATCTTTTCGCTTGAAGAAAAGAAAAGCACATACGGATTGTTCTTGATGTTGAACTCTTCGTAGAACGCCGTTTTTTTCGCGAATATTGCGGAGGCTTTTTTGTCGAAATGCACCCTATTCCAAAGGATGGCGATATTATAAAAGGTCATGTAATCGGCACTTCCGATGAACCATTCAAGATAACCGAATATGTTGAGTTTCTTTACTTTTTTGGAAGTGTTCTTTATTTTCACTTTCCATATTTCGCACGGCTCGTCCGTAGGCACAAAATATGTCGTCTCAGCCTCTACTCCGTTGGCTTTCGTTTTTATTATTTGATATCCGAAACCCACTCTGCATTCAAAATCGTCATATTTGGCTCTTATCGGCTCCCAGGAAGCGCTGAAAGCTTTCTTGCTCTCTTCATCCTGTATAAAAACGTATCTTCCGGGGCGGCCCTGGTGAAGGTTCTGTCCTATCCAATACAGCATCCGCTCGGTCTTCGAGTCTTTAAAAAAACTGTAGCCGCCTGCTGTCTGGGATATCACCGCACAATATTTTTCGTTGGTCAGATAATTCCCCCATGGCCTCGGGGTGTTCGGTTCCGTTATTATGTATTCTTTCCCGTCGTTTGAAAAATGTCCGTATTTCATCTGGGGGTCCCTTTCTAATTATTATGTCGCTTTTTTATTTTATCATAAATGTCGGGGCGGGTTTAAAACCCGCCCTTACATGTTCTTCGGTGGGTCAGTTTGTCTATTCTACAGTCACGCTCTTCGCAAGGTTCCGCGGTTGATCGACATGGCAGCCTCGTTTTATGGCGATATAATATGCCAAAAGCTGGAGAGGTATGACTGCCAGGATCGCGGAAAGCGTTTCCCTGGTCTTAGGAAGAAAGATCACGTCTTTTGCTTTTTTTGTTATCAGCCTGTCCCCTTCGGTGGCAAGAGCTATTACCCTTCCGCCTCTGGCGTTCACTTCTTCGATATTCCCCAGGATCTTTTCGTATCTTCTTCCCGCAAGAGCAAGGACGACAACAGGCATATTCTCGTCGATAAGAGCGATCGGCCCGTGTTTCATCTCTGCAGCAGGATACCCTTCAGCATGCACATAGGATATTTCTTTTAGTTTTAGGGCCCCTTCAAGCGCCGCGGGGAACCCTTCCCCTCTTCCGAGGTACAATGCGTTATTGGCGTTGCAATATTTGTCCGCGATCTTTTCGATCTTATCTTCCGATGCAAGGACCTGTTCCACCTTATGCGGGATCTCAAAAAGGCTGCTCAACCTGCTCAAGAACTTGGCCTTAGAGAGCCTGTTCTTTTTTCTTCCGAGGAATATGGATAAAAGGAAAAGGACCGCCACCTGGGTGGTGAATGCCTTGGTAGACGCCACCCCTATTTCGGGACCGGCCATTGTATAAATGACCCCGTCCGATTCCCTCACAATGGAAGATGAAAAGACATTGCATATGGATATGACCTTCGCTCCGTGCTTTTTTGCTTCCTGTATCGCCCCGAGCGTATCCGCGGTCTCCCCGGATTGGCTGATCGCTATCACCAGGGTGTTCTTGTCCACTATAGGCATCCGGTACCTGAACTCAGCGGCGTACTCAACCTCGGAAGGGATCTTTGCGTAATATTCAAGGTAATATTCCCCGATAAGCGCGGAGTGCCATGATGTCCCGCAGGCCGTAAGAACCACTCTTTTTATGTTCGATATATCCTTCTCTTTGAGGTTCAGGTGTTTGAACTTTATATTCTTTTTGGACGGATCGACTATGTCCTTTATTGTGTCTATTATGGCTTTGGGCTGTTCATGTATCTCTTTCAACATAAAATGCGCGTATCCTGATTTTTCGGCCGAGATCGGGTCCCAAGAGATGAGCGTCTCTTCCCTCTTTATGGATGTCTTTGTCGCGGAGAATATCTTGACCTTGCTCTTTGTGACCGTCGCGATATCTCCGTCCTCCAGGGTTATTATTCTGGAAGAATATTTGACCATGGCAGGGATATCGCTCGAAATAAAGTTCTCTTTTTCACCTATGCCTATCACCAGAGGACTTCCTTTGCGCGCGACGATTATCTTGTCGGGATTGTTCTTGTATAGGACCCCTATCGCGTAAGACCCTTTTAATTTTTTGAGCGCAAGCTTGACCGCGTTCTCCAGTCCGTGCCTGATGTTCTCCTCTATAAGATGGACTATCACTTCGGTATCGGTCTGGGATCTGAACACATGGCCCTTGGCGCAGAGCGCGCGCTTCAATTCTTCGTAGTTCTCGATTATCCCGTTATGCACCAGCGCAATGCTGCCCGTACAATCCAGATGAGGATGGGCGTTTTCTTTTGACGGCTGTCCGTGAGTGGCCCATCTCGTATGTCCCAAGCCTATATGGGATATTCTGGACTTGGATGAGACTATAGATTCGAGATCGGCGATCTTGCCGACCGATTTCTCAAGGTGTATCTTTTTGTTCGATATAGTGGCGATGCCTGCGGAATCATATCCCCTGTATTCGAGTTTTTTAAGCCCCTCTATAAGTATTGAAACCGAATCCTTGCCGCCCACATAGCCGAATATGCCGCACATATGGTCTCCTTAAGAACAAGGCGATAAAAGATCCCCGGAAAGATATCCGAGGTGTCTCATACCGCCATTGGTATCCGAACTTTTACTTTTTAACGTTAAGGACAGAATTTATTTCCCTGGCCGCCGCGTCGAGATCGCTCTTCACGACATCCCTGATCTCTTCGTCCTCGGCCGCCAATACATGGTCCCACATTATGCCCAGTCTTCTTGTAAGTATGGGTTCTATCAATCCCCATGCGGAAACGCAAGGATATGTCCTGCCGTATTTGATCGAATCCTTGAATATGCTCCTGTATTGGTCCGAAGAAAAATACGGGTCCTGGAATGCCGCTTTAGTTGACGGAAGGAAACCGGTAGCTTTCGCGTAATTCACCTGGGACTTGTAAGACACCAGATGTTTTATGACCTTCCATGCGGCATCCGGGTTCTTGCTGTTCTTGAATATCGCCAGGCTGCTCCCGCCTACAAAAGTGTACCTGCCTTTAGGACCGGCCGGATACAGTGCTATGGAGAAATTCCTTGAAGCTATGGACCCGTAAGAGCCGCCCTGTTCCGGCGGCAGTGTCAAAGTCTTCACTTCGTACGGGCCGTCAAAATACATCCCGTAAGACCCGTTGTTGAAATTACTGCTCACCTGCGCGGTGTTTAGTTCCAGGGCATCCAGCGGGATAAAACCTTTTTTGACAAGGTTCACATAGTAGAGGACCCCTTCGACCGCGGCAGCGCTGTTTATCGCCGAAGATTTTCTGTCTTTAGAGAGAAAATCTCCTCCGGCCGCCCATATCCAAGGAGCAATATTGTGTATCACGTTCCAGTCGTTCTTCCCAGGGATGCCCAGAGGATAGACCCTTACGCCTTCTATCTCAAGCTCGGCATCCTTTATGCTGGTGAGAGATTTTTCAAAAGCTCCCCATGTCTTGAAATTTTCGGACGTAAGCCTGAGCTGCTTCATCACGTCGGTCCTAAAGAACATCGCTCTCGAATCAACGAACCAAGGGATAGCCGTAACAGTACCGGACCCTTCAAGACCGCGGGATGCCCAAGCAGGAGCTATGAATGTAGAACCTCCGCCTATTTCCGCGACTTTGTCCTTCAGGTCCATTAAAGCGCCTATGGCTGATATAGAGCCCACCCAGGTGCTTCCCAGCTGGACGATATCGGGAGTGTCTCCTGATGTAGCGGCAGTCGTTATCTTTGTCCATGCAGATCCCCAATCAACCGAAGTGATGACCACATCTATGTCCGGGTTCGCTTTCTCGAACTCCGCGAGTATGGCTTCTATGTCCTTGACGGGCTCAAGACTGTTGGGCATGACCCACATCTGGATCACTTTTTTCCCTGATACGGCAGCCGGCTTAGAGGCTTCTTTTGAAGCCTGGTCTACTGGATTGCTTGTCCTTCCTCCGCAGCCAAAAACAGATACCGCAAAACACACCAAGGCAACCAACACCGCAGCATTTTTCTTCATGGTCTTCCTCCTAAAAAATTTCGCCGAACCATTGGGATTATTTCGGTTTGTACTCCACTAAACTTTACCATATTTGAAAAATATTGTAAACGCCGCTTGACAGCTAAAATCCTTACTGTTAGATTATTTACTACAAAGCGCAGAAGCGGTGTGACCCCGCCGAGCTGAGCAACAAGATCTATTTTTCTCTAAACATGATTTTTTAAGGAAAAACGAGCTTGGGCTTATCCAGAGGCTTTGCCTTAAAGATGGGCCTATCCTAGAGCTTGTCGGACCCGAAAAAGGTCTCTGTCGCGAGAAGATAAAATTGTTGCTACGTGATCCCGCGTTAGCGGATGAAATGCCTCGAGTTCCTTGACGACAACTTGCGCGTGAATGTCGTCCATGTGCATGTAAGGAGCGATGGGGCATTTTTTTTGGCCAAAAATCGGGTACATTATGGTACTATATATCCTGAAAATATGAAAAGAACTTTGAGGTCCCCTTTGATCCTGCTGTTGGCCGTATCCCTGGTCATGGGCTCCGGACTGTGCAGCGCCATGGCAGAAAGGCCCGCATCCAAATATTCGGACTTCCATCTCCTTGATACGGACGGCATATACACAAGACTGTCGGACCATAAAGGCAAGGTCATTTTCCTGAACTTCTTTGCCACGTGGTGCCCGCCTTGCAGAAGGGAAATGCCCTCGATCCAAAAACTCCACAATAAGATGAAAGGCAAAAAATTCGAGGTCATCTGCGTATCGGTAGATCGCGGGGATAAGAACAAGGTCATGAACTTCATAAAGTCCGGAGGATACACGTTCAAGGTCCTCCTGGACAGCGACGGCTCCGCAGCGGACAAATACTCGGTGGCAAGCATCCCCGTCACTTTTATAATCGACAAAAAAGGCACAATAGTAAGCAAGGTCATCGGGGAGCGGGATTGGGCCAGCGATGACATAATTAAAGAGCTTACCAGGCTGGCGCAATGATCGCCGAAAGCATTTCGGCTCCCGTGGCTTTTTTTGCCGGACTCCTGTCTTTTTTCTCTCCCTGCATACTTCCGCTCGTGCCTTCTTACATGTCATACATTACAGGGTCGGTATTCAGCGGCATCGAGAACGAGCCGGTCCCCGCGGACATAAAGAGGCTTACCGTTCTGTACTCGCTCTGTTTTATCCTGGGTTTTTCGGCGGTCTTTGTATTATTGGGAGCGGCGGCAGGTTTTGCGGGCAATCTTTTTTTGGAATACAGGGGGCTCATCAGGCTGATCGGGGGCTTGCTTATTATTCTCTTCGGCCTTCATATAATAGGCTTGCTTAAAATAGGGCCCCTGAATTCTTATTTTAAGTTCAAAGAGAACGGGGCCGCTCCAGGTTATTTCAGGTCTTTTATAGCGGGGATAATATTTGCCGCGGGATGGACCCCGTGCGTAGGCCCTATACTCGGGTCGATACTTATAATCGCCGGCACCGACGCTACATTGTTGAACGGCATAATGCTGCTCGGACTTTTTTCTCTTGGGATGGCGATCCCGTTCTTCATAATATCACTGTCCGTGAATTATTTTTTGGCCGGACTTAAGAAGATCCGCCGGTGGGTCCCCGCCATAAACATCGTTTCGGGGATCATTCTCGTGATAGTCGGGATACTCTTGGCTACGGGGCGGTTCGAATCACTGACTTCTTTCTTGTACTAAAGGTCACATCATCTCGAGAGCTTGTCTTCCGGTCATGCCTACCGTCAGCCCTTTTTTGCTGGCTGTTTCGTTGACGTCCTTTACGGTCCCGTCAAGAAGATCATTAATGTCTGTAATGGCCCCGCTGCCCGAAGATTTCACCCTTGCGGCGGGAAAATTGAACTTATCAAAGACTACGACATCTATAAGACCGCAGCCTATCATGCCGGAATCGGTCTTGGCAAAAACGAGGTTGACCGGACCGAACTCAAAGACATAGCCTTCGGCGCTTTTTTCAGAAAGCTGTATCTTTTCCATTTTCACGGATAGCTCCTAGATTGCGAATATCTGCGCAAGATTATAATCGCTGTAATTTATGGATTTTTTGCCTTTTACCACATCGGCTATCGGGAACGATACTATCGTCTTGCCTACGATCCCGACCATCCTGTTGTAGCGGCCTTCACAAAGAAGCCTTACGGCTTCGGCGCCGAACTTGCACGCCAGCATCCTGCTAAAAGCCGACGGCGTCCCGCCTCTTTGTATGTGCCCCAGGATCGTCACGCGGACATCCATTTTTGTGTTCTTGCTTATCTCATCGGCTATAGAATTCGGGTTCCCGGCGCCTTCGGCCGTGACGATTATGCTGCTTGATTTCCCGCGGCGGCGTCCGTCCTCAAGGCTTTTGATCACTTTTTTTATATTGGTCTTTATTTCCGGGATCATTATCACTTCCGCACCGGATACCAGGCCGACCTCAAGAGCCAAAAATCCGTGTTCGCGCCCCATAACCTCGACGATAAAGACCCTTTCGTGAGAGGTGGCCGTGTCGCGGATCTTATCTATCGCATCAACGGCTGTATTGACCGCGGTATCGAACCCTATAGTATAGTCGGTCTTCGGCAGATCGTTGTCGATAGTGGCCGGAATAACGATACAAGGGATCCCGCTTTCTTTATACATACTCAAAGAACCGTGAAGAGACCCGTCCCCACCGATCACTACAAGCCCGTCGATCTTGTGCTCGCGAAGGTGTTCGTAAGCCCTTTTCCGGTAAATCTTTTGTCTGAATTCTTTTGACCTTACGGTGTGCAGTATCGTCCCGCCCTTATTTATTATCCCGCTTACGGACCTTACGTCCAATATTTTCATGCTGCCGTCTATAAGACCCGCGTATCCGCGCTCAATGCCGACGACCTCAAGCCCTCTATAGCGCGCGGACCTTACAACGGCCCTTATCGCGGCGTTCATGCCGGGGGCATCCCCTCCGGTCGTCATAACACCGATCCTTTTAATTTTCATAAATATCCCTCCGGCCCTTTTAAGATATTATATCACTCTGCCCTCAGCTTCAAAAGGATCGTCCCTGCTAAAATCAGGAACATATGCTTCGGAAGACCCCATCTCTTGTATAAGATAGTTTTCCATGCGGAGATCCTGTACTTTTTCTATGACTTGCCAGTATTCTTTTTGGTCCAGCGTCCCTGCTATTTCGGGAAATTCTTTTGCCCGGTTCATCGGGTTATATTGCGACATGACGCTTATCCACACTTCTCTAGAGACCGAGGCCAGGAACTCCATTGCCATTTTACTGTTCTCCGTCGCTCCGGGAAGAACAAGATGTCTTGCCAGCAATCCTTTTACGGCCATTTCGTTCTCATCAAAAACAATGTTGCCGACTTGCCTGAACATTTCTTTTACGGCGTCCTTTGCAGTGTCCGGATAATTCCCAGCATTTGAATATCTTTTGGCCAGTTTGGCGTCAATGAATTTGAGGTCCGGCATATAAATATCGATTATGCCGTCAAGAAGTCTTATGAGCTCGACACTGTCAAATCCGCCTGTATTATAGACGATCGGGATGTTCAGGCCGTTCTCAAAGGCGATCTTAAGGGCATCAAGTATCAGCGGCATAAAATGCGTCGGGGATACCAGGTTTATATTGTGGCAGCCTCGCTCCTGAAGCAAAAGCATCGCCTTGCTCAGGTCTTCCGAAGAGATCTCTTCGCCGCTGTCGCGCTGGCTTATCTCGTGGTTCTGGCAGAATACACAATTAAGATTGCACAGAGAAAAGAATATCGCGCCGGAGCCCTTGTCCCCGGAAATGAAAGGCTCTTCTCCGAAATGGGCGACAACAGAAGAGACCTTTATCCTGTTCCCGGCCCCGCAAATGCCTTTTTCGCCGTTTATCCTGTTGACGCCGCACCTGTGCCCGCACAGGGCGCAGCTTTCAAAGAGTTTTCCGGCTTTTTCCGCGGCATTTGCCGCGAGCGTTGATTTTGAGGGCATTGTTGTATATCATTATAGCAAGTCATGAACAGCCCTCTTGCCCGAACTATAAAGATCGCGCTTTGCCAGTTCAACCCGACCGTCGGGGACCTCAAAGGCAATTGCGACAGGATCGTTGCCGAAATAGCAAAAGCAAAAAAAACCGGCATAGATCTCATCGTTTTTCCGGAACTAGCGATAACCGGATATCCGCCGGAAGACCTGCTTTTAAAATCCGATTTCATAGACGGGAACCTGAAGGCGCTGAAAAAAGCCGCGGCATCATGCCGAGGGATAGCCGCCATCATAGGATTTGCCGACAAAAAGAACGGGAAGCTCTTTAACAGCGCAGCTTTCATCAAGAACGGGAAAGTCTGCGCGGTACAAAACAAGGTCTGCCTGCCGAATTACGGGGTGTTTGACGAGAAAAGGTATTTTTCCCCCGGCAAAACGTTCAGCCGTATTAAACTTAACGGGATATCTTTTTCCATAGCGGTCTGCGAGGACCTGTGGGATAAAAAAGGGATTGCCTCCATGGTCCGTCCGGGGTCTCTCGATCTCATAATAGCGATCAACGCGTCCCCTTACTATTCCGGAAAATGGAAGGAGCGCGAACGGACAGTAAAGACCCTTGCAAAACAAAAACACGCGGAGGTCGCCTATCTGAATATCGTAGGAGGACAGGACGAAATAGTTTTTGACGGGATGTCATTTGTCGCGGACAGCAGCGGGAAGCTCAGGACGAGAGCTAAACAGTTCGAGGAAGACCTGCTGGTCTTCGACGTGTCTGAAAAAATATCAAAAAAACCGGACAAAAATAAAAAAGGCACAAAATTGTATCTTTCTGTCCCGGTTCCGCTGGACAGGCCGGCGGAAATATACAGGGCGCTTTGTCTGGGGCTCAGGGATTATGTGAAAAAGAACGGCTTCAAGGATGTCGTTTTCGGGCTTTCGGGAGGCATAGATTCCGCGATTGTTGCGGCCATCGCGGCCGACAGCCTCGGCAAAGACAACGTAAAAGCCGTGTTCATGCCTTCAAAATATACTTCCGCTCAAAGCAGGCGCGATGCCGTAAAGCTTGCAGAGAACCTTGGCATAGGCCTTTCAGAGATATCCATAGGAGAGGTCTTTGATTCTTTCCTGTCAGGGCTCGACCATCATTTTAGCGGGACCGCCCCGAACATAGCGGAAGAGAACCTCCAGGCAAGGATAAGAGGGACCCTGCTCATGGCGCTTTCCAACAAATTCGGATATCTTGTTCTGGCTACCGGAAATAAGAGCGAGGTCAGCACCGGATACGCCACCCTTTACGGCGATATGGCCGGAGGATTGGCGGTGATCAAGGATGTCCCGAAAACCCTGGTATATGAGCTGGCAGATCACAGGAACAAGATCTCCGAAGCGATCCCGCAAAGCATCATAGAAAGGGCCCCTACCGCCGAACTTAAAGAGGACCAAAAGGACCAGGATTCCCTTCCGCCTTATGATGTTCTGGATAAGATAATATCTGAATATGTTGAAAGAGATAAAAGCGCTGCGGAAATAATAAGAAAAGGGCTGCCCGCTGAGACCGTAAAAAAAACAATAAAGATGATAGACGCCAGCGAATATAAAAGAAGGCAGGCGGCCCCCGGCATAAAAATAACGCCAAAATCATTCGGCAAGGACCGCCGCATCCCGATCACGAACGGGTACAGGTAAAAGCCGGTTGTAAAGTCCGCGCGTATTATTTATAATATCCTCTATGCAAGAAATTTTCCCGACCGTCCCTCAGATGCTGAAAGCAAGCGCTGAAAAATTTGGGCGTCATCCGGCGCTTCAGATGAGACAGGAAGACGGCGCCTACAGAAAATTCACTTACGAAGATTTTTACGGGGCCGTGAAAAAAGTCGGGGCCTTCTTGATCAAAGAAGGGATAAAGAAGGATGACAAGATCATCCTTCTCAGCGAGAACCGCCCGGAATGGCCGATAGTCTATTTTGGCGTTGCGAACATAGGGGCGGTGGTCGTCCCTCTGGATCCCAAGCTCGAACACGCGGAAATAAAGCACCTTGTGGAGAACAGCGATTCCATAATATTATTCTCCTCCGAACAGCTTATGGAAAAAGTGGACCTGATAAAAGACGGGTTCACTAAAATAAAGAGGATCGTGAATATCGATGCGGAACTGCCCAAGATCATCGGATCCCCTGTGTCTTCCGAAATAGCCGCAGAGATAGTATCCGCCGAAAACAATGTCCGACTTGAAGACCTGTTGTCGATAATATACACTTCCGGAACAACGGGGAACCCTAAAGGCGTCATGCTTACACACAAAAATGTGATGTCCGACGCAACGATGGCAAGCCCCATATTCTGGATGCTGGGGCCCGGGGACAGCTTCCTTTCGGTGCTCCCGAATTATCACACGTTCGAGACGATGGCCATGTTCTATGCGCTCATCAAAGGCTGCTGCACTACTTACGCGGAAAGCTTAAAGTCGCACAACCTTTTGCGCAACATGCAGGAGACCAAGGCGAACATCATTTGCGCAGTACCGCTCCTCTACAAACTTTTTGCGGAGGGAATAGACCGCCAGATCGACGAAAAAGGACTTCCGGCAAAGCTCCTGTTCAAGTCCCTTTTCGCCATTTCGGAAGCATCAAAAGCGATCTTTCATAAAAATATCGGCAAAAAACTTTTCGGCATGGTCCAGAAAAAATTCGGCGGCAGCATCAAGTTCTTTGTAAGCGGCGGAGCGGCGCTTGATCCGGACATCATAAGAAAATTTGACCTGATGGGCTTTACGATAGTCCAGGGGTACGGACTTACCGAAACATCTCCGATACTTTCCGCCTGCACTCTGGATAACAATATATTCGGTTCCGTCGGAAAGCCCCTGCCCGGCATAGAAATAAAGATACACAACCCGTCAAAGGACGGCATAGGAGAAATAATCGCTAAAGGCCCTAACGTGATGATAGGTTATTACAAAAACGAGGCGGCATCCAAAGAGGTCTTAAAAGACGGATGGTTCTACACGGGAGACCTCGGCAGGTTCGACGAAAAAGGGAACCTTTATATAACTGGAAGATGCAAAGACGTGATAGTGCTGGGGTCCGGGGTGAATGTCTATCCGGACGAGGTGGAATTCGCGCTTTCAAAAAGCCCCTTTGTATCCGAGATATGCGTGTTCGGCCATGTGATAAAAGGCGGGATACATGCCGGAATGGAAGAAGTGCATGCGGCAGTCGTCCCGAACATGGAGTGTTTCGCGAGCTGGGCGCTAAAGACCGACTCCACCCTGAACGACGACATGATCAGAAAGGTCATCGTCGGGGAACTGGACCAGCTGGGAGAATGCCTGACCAATTACAAGAGAATAGTAAAATACCATATCACCAGGGACCAACTGCCCAAGACCGCAACAAGAAAGATAAAAAGGTTCGTAGTAAAGAACATGTTCGCCGAAAAATAGACGGGAGGGAAAAATGGAGAACATAGAACGGCAGATCCGCGAATCGGTTGCGAAAGTCATCAAGGTGCCGGCGGAAAAGATCGACCCCGATGCGGACCTTTTCAAGGAGCTTGGCGTAGACTCCCTTCTTGGGGTCGAGATATTCGCCACCCTGGACAAACAGTTCCATATAGACATCCCCGAGAACAAGTTGGAAAAGATAAAGACCCTTAACGATATAATCGCGGTCGCAAAAGAAAAAATAAATGCAAGATAGTCCGCTCGACCGGGACACCTCCTCCTACTGGAGAAAACTGCTGAAGATGGATGCCCCCGCGGACAGCGGCCTTATAAATAAAGCCGACAGCCCTCTAAAGATATTCAGGCCTTCGTTCAATTCTTTCATAAATCGGTTCTCTCAAAGGCATTTCTCGCTGAGTTGCGAAGGATCGGAAAGACTGCCGTCACCTCCGTATATAATAGCCTCTAATCATTCGAGCATATTCGATTTCCCGGCGATATTATTCTGCCTGCCGCCCGGCCATCGGGACAAGATTGTCGCGATGTACAAGGGGTTTTACGATAAAAATCCGGTGACAAGGTTTTTCATAAAACTTTTTGTAAGGTCCATTCCCGTAGACCTTGAAAAAAAACCGTGGGAAGCGCTTTCCGGCGCGGCCATGCTCCTGAGGTCTGGAAATTCTATATATATAGCTCCGGAAGGCACGCGCAGCAAGGGTGGCGAAGTCCTCCCGTTCAAGGTCGGGGTAGGGACTTTGGCTGTCGAGACAAAATGTCCGGTGGTCCCCGTGTTCATAAAGGGCGCAGATAAAGCCCTCCCCAGAGGAAGTTTTTTCCCGAAAAAGGCGCCCATAAAAGTATTTTTCGGGAAGCCCTTGGACTCTGCGGTTTTTTTCGACAAGAAAAACAATACCGCCGCCTACGACGTATATAAGGAGATGACGGAGAGCATAAGACAAAAGATACTAGAATTATCCGTACTATGATTTTGTAGTATAATCTTACGGGGAGGGATAAAAGATGAACAGAAGATATTTTTGGGGCGGGTTCGTAGTCTTTATAGGAGCTATTTTATTTCTCGAGGCCGCCGGCATAGTGACCGGCAATGTCTGGAGATATATGTGGGCAATAATCCTCGTGCTTATAGGCATAGGGATCATGTTCCCGGAAAGGTGAATTAACCGTGTTCTTGGGGATCCCTGATAATATCTGGGTCGCACTGGCGCTTATATGGTCCCTTCCTTGGAAGGGCGTCGCTCTTTGGAAGTCCGCGAGGAACAGGCAGCCCGCGTGGTTCATCGCTGTCCTGCTGGTGAACACTCTCGGGATACTGGAGATCGTCTACATATCATTTTTTCAGAGAGATAAGAACTAATACTTCACTTTCTTTACCGCCTGGAATATCAGCAGCAAAGACATGGGGACAAGGCTCACAAAGGCTCCCAGGGCTAGTGCCGCCGACGCCCCAAAATAATGCGCCATGAGCCCGGCCTGGAAAGAACCGACTGGCATAAGCCCCATGAAAGAAAGGACATAAAAGCTCATGATCCTTCCCCTCAAACTGTTGGGGACTTCGTTCTGTATATATGTATTTATGGAGGCGGCCTGAGACACTATGCTCCAGCCCAGCACCGCAAGCGCCAAAAGAGACACAAAAAATATCCGGGAAACAGAGAACATCAGAAGCGCCGCGGCTATCGTGAACGTGCTTATGAATATGGTTTTTTTAAGGTCTATCCTGCCGCTGAAATGCGCCAGCATAAATGCCCCGGTAAGAGCGCCAAACCCTGAAAAAGCCATCAAAGTCCCTAGTCCCTGCGCCCCCGCATGGAAAATATCCTTGGCAAATACCGGCATGAGGATGGCGTACGGCATGACGAATATCGAGGTGAACGCTACCAGGCACAGGGAGAACAGGACCTTCTTGTCTTCAAGGATATATTTAAGCCCTTCTATAAAAGCGGCTCGCGCGGAAGTGTCTTTTTTTGCCTTTGGGGAAAAATCGCCTTTTAGCAATAATAGAGCGATGATCACGCCTAAAAAAGTCGCGGCATTGATGAAGTAGCACGATTCTATCCCGACTATCCCTATGATATATCCGGCAATAGCCGGGCCGATCATCCTTGCGGTATTAAAGGCAAGGGAGTTAAGGGCGATAGCGTTCCCAAGGGACCTTGGCCCCACAAGTTCGGCTACAAAGGACTGCCTGGTGGGGGAATCGATGCTGTTGGCTATGCCGATAAGGAAGACTATGACCGCCAAATTCGTAAAATTAACCCCTCCCGTATATACCAAAAAGCCTATAAGAAAAGACAGCGCCGCAAAAACTATCTGGGTCAATATCAAAAGGTCCTTTTTATTGTACCGGTCAGCGATTATCCCTCCTATAGGGGTAAAAAATATCACGGGAAGCCCTGCTATCGTATTTATCATGCCCAAAAGGAATTTGGACCCGGTTATTTCGTAGACCAGCCATCCCTGAGCGATCATCTGCATCCACAACCCGATCAAAGAAATGCCTTCATTGAACCAGAAGTTCCTGTAATTAGGGTACTTCAACGATTCAAATGCCTTTGGGAGCCTGTTCCAGAATCCCGGTTTCTCGTGTGAGGAGGTCATATCTCAATCTTACTATCAGAGAGTCCCGAATTCAACTTTTGAGGCCTAAGGTTAAAAACTTAAAAACCTGGGTTTTTCTGCCGGCGGCTGTGCTATTTTAGCGGCGGGCAAAGTCGGTCTGGGGCTGGATGGAAAAGAAGTTTTTGCCTGCTGAAAAACCGGAGCTTTGATCTGGGTCCGGAAGGCCGCGGCGGTTTTTTTGTCCGCAAAATATATGGCGTCATTATCCCGAACCGTGCCGCGCACTTTTATCCCGATACCGGCGCCTTTTTTTGCTTTTTGCACGCTCTCATGCTCGATCTGTATTGAATCGATGGCCTGGACAATGTCCGTTGTATGCCCTTTTATGTGTATGATGTCCCCGACTTTAACGGGGCTTTTCAATGTCGTCGTAACGACATTTATTTTTTCGTATACATGCTCTATCTTGCCGACGATCTTTTCTTTGGCGGTTTTCCTCGCGGACGCTTTTTTGCTTTTTTTGCCATTTACCATAAGGAACTCCTTATCCGGGGAAATTTATTTTTAAGAATTATATCACAACATTCCAAAGACCTGAAGCGGCGCATCTTCCGATGCTATACTTGAAGCATGGCAAAGATAATATTGATGCGCCACGGCAGGACGCTGGCGAACATAGAACAAATATATCAGGGACAGGGCGACAGCCCTCTTTCCGAGCTTGGGATAAAGCAGGCAAAAGCGGCCTCGAAGTTCCTTGCACATGAAAAAATAGACGAGATATATTCTTCAGACCTGACCAGATCATTCGAGACGGCAAGCATAGTGGCAAAACCTCACAAAAAAACCGTGACGAAAGTGCTCGGGCTTAGAGAAAGATTCTATGGCAAATGGGAAGGGATGAGGTTCGATGAGATCGAAAGAAAATACAATAAACTTTACAAAAGATGGATGGCGGACCCGAACAAGGCCAGGATCCCGGGGGCAGAGGCCCTTAAAGACCTGCAAAAAAGGGGGATAGCCGCTGTTACGAAGATAGCAAAAGGCAAAAAGGACAAGACAATACTGATCGTAGGCCACGGAGGTATAAACAGGACGATACTTTTCCATTTCCTTGGGATGGATCTGAACGACTTTTGGAATATCAAGCAGGATAATTGCTGCATGAACGTGATTGAATTATATAAAGGAAAGTCCCGCGTATCTTTGATGAACAGTACTTGCTTTTTGAGCGAGTTGCACGCAAGAAGGCCTGACGTCCTGGCTTGACTTCAAAAACTCTGATAGAATGGTCTTGGCCCGATCAAATCCCCAAAATTTTAGGAAGGAGACTTACATGTTCGAAGAAATAGCCAAGAAATACTGTAAAAAATCGTCCAAATCCGCAGGAATGACCATAGAAAAGGTAATAGGCAGGGAGGTCATGGATTCAAGAGGCAACCCGACCGTCGAAGTCGACGTTATCACAAAGAACGGGACGTTGGGCAGGGCAATAGTGCCGTCAGGCGCATCGACAGGATCAAACGAAGCGCTTGAGCTACGCGACGGTGACAACTCCCGCTACTTAGGCAAAGGGGTCCAAAAAGCCGTTGCTAACGTATCGATAATAGAGAAAGAACTTGTCGGCAAACCCGTGACAAGCCAGTTTGAGATAGACGAGCTCATGATCAAGATGGACGGGACCGACAACAAGAGCAAGCTTGGTGCGAATGCGATATTAGGAGTTTCTTTGGCGGTCGCCCATGCTGCCGCTAACGGGCTCGGGATCCCTCTGTTCAAGTATATCGGCGGAAAAAAAGGCGTCACGCTCCCCGTACCTATGATGAACGTGCTAAACGGCGGGGCCCATGCCGGATGGAACACCGAATTCCAGGAATATATGATAGCGCCGACCGGTGCCGCTAATTTCAAAGAAGCCCTTAGGATGTGCGCAGAGGTCTATCAAACACTTAAAGGCGTAGTTAAGTCAAAAGGACAGCCGACGACCGTAGGAGATGAGGGCGGATTTGCCCCGGCGCTCGGGACGAACGAAGGGGCTCTCAAAGTAATAATAGAAGCGATAGAAAAAGCCGGCTATAAACCGGGGGAACAAATAAACATCTGTTTGGATGTCGCTTCTACAGAATTCTTCAAGAACGGTAAATATGAGCTCAAAAGCGAGGGAAAAAGTCTTTCTCCCGCTGAAATGGTAGAGCTCCTGGAAAAAATGACCGCTTCATATCCGATAATATCGATCGAGGACGGCGTTGCGGAAAATGACTGGGAAGGATGGGCCCTCCTGACCAAGAGGATCGGGAAAAAGATACAGCTCGTAGGGGACGATCTTTTTGTTACCAACATCAAACTCCTTTCAAAGGGTATAGAAGAAGGGGTAGCGAACTCCATCCTTATAAAACTCAACCAAATAGGCTCTTTAAGCGAAACGCTCCTTGCCATAGAGATGGCTAAAAAAGCCAAGTATACCGCAATAACCTCTCACAGAAGCGGCGAATCCGAAGACACGACTATCGCGGACCTGGTCGTTGCCACTAACTCGGGCATGATAAAGACCGGGGCTCCGGCGCGTACCGACAGGGTCTGTAAATACAATCAGCTGCTCAGGATCGAAGAAATGCTGGGAGCTGAAGCGGTGTTCAAAGGGATGTCGGCCTTCGCAAACAAAAAATAGCCCCCTTCCCTATTTCATGATCAAAAGGCCGCCTTAGGGCGGCCTTTTTGCACACTTACTCTTGAAATCCGGGAAAATGGTACTATAATAAGGATATAATACTTCTGGAGGTAAAGAAATGGCATATAAGATAAACGATACTTGCATAGCCTGCGGGACCTGTGAAGGCGAATGCCCTGTAAGCGCGATAAGCTCCGGAGACCCTATCTATACGATAGACCCGGAAAAATGCACTGACTGCGGCAATTGTGTTTCGGCCTGCCCTGTCAGCGCCATCGAAAAGGCGTAGGTATTATTTGGCAGTAAAAGTTTATTCAACTCCTACTTGCCCGTTCTGCCGTCAGGCAAAGGAATTCCTTTCGCAAAACAACATCTCTTTCGAGGACATTGACGTGTCTATGGACAAATCCGTTGCAAAAGATTTCATAGCAAAGACCGGACAGACCGGCGTTCCGGTAATAGAGATCGGGGAAGACCTGATACTTGGTTTTGACAAAGAAAGAATAAGTACGGCTTTAAGCATAAAATAAAGCGCGAAAGGTGGGCTTTTATATGGACCTCACCAAAAATGCCGAGTACATTCTTAAAAAACGCTATTTGTTGAAAGACAAGAGTGGGCACCCCTCAGAAACTCCCCAGCAGATGCTCCGCCGGGTAGCAAAAGCAGTAGCTTCAGCGGATAAAAAATACGATCCTTCGGCAAAAACATCCGCAACAGAAGAAAAATTCCTCGAAATAATGTCCGAAAGCGAGTTTTTGCCGAATTCGCCAACGCTCATGAACGCGGGAACGGAACTCGGGCAGCTGTCGGCATGCTTTGTCCTTCCCGTAAACGACTCTCTAAAGGATATTTTTGAGACCCTCAAGAACATGGCGGTCATTCACCAGAGCGGCGGCGGTATAGGGTTCAACTTTGGAGATCTCAGGCCGGCCCATTCTCCGGTAAAGACCACTCATGGAGTATCCTCCGGACCGGTCTCTTTCATAAAGATCTTTGACACGGCCTCTCAAGTGATAATGCAAGGCGGAAGAAGGCGCGGAGCGAACATGGGGATAATTCCTGTGGACCATCCGGACATAATGGACTTTATAGGCGCAAAATCCAAAACCGATGCTTTAGCTAACTTCAATCTGTCCGTTGGGGTGAGCGACAAATTCATCGAGTCGGCAAAAAAAGGCCTTAAGTACAATATCAAGAGTCCTTACTCCGGAAAGGTCACGGGAAAAATGAGCGCGGCCGAAGTGATGTCTTATATATGTGAGTGCGCTTATGAGGTCGGGGATCCGGGGATCATATTCATGGATAAGGTGAACCGGGAAAATCCTTTGCCAAAACTCGGGAGGCTTGAGGCGACAAACCCGTGCGGAGAACAGCCGCTCCTTCCGTATGAGTCCTGTAACTTGGGATCGCTCAACCTGGCCAAATTCGTCAAGAACGGTGCTATAGACTATAAAAGATTAAAAGAGGTCGTGCATACAGCCGTGCGTTTTCTGGACAATGTAATAGATATTAACAAATATCCTCTGCCAGAGATAGAAACGGCAAGCCTTGCGACCAGAAAGATCGGTCTAGGAGTAATGGGATTTGCGGACATGCTGATCAAGCTCGGGATCCAATACAACAGTCAAAAAGCGGTACAGGCGGCAGAAAAGATCATGAAATTCATACAGGAAGAGGCCCATAAGGCGTCACAGGAGCTGGGGAAAGCGCGCGGCTCTTTCCCTGAATTCAAGAACAGCATATACAAGAACAAGGTGAAGCATATGAGGAACGCGACCGTGACAACGATAGCGCCGACCGGCACTCTCAGCATAATAGCCGGCTGTTCTTCCGGAATAGAGCCATTGTTCGCGATCGCATATGTAAGAAAGACCTCTGACGGAAATGAGTTCGTGGAGTGCAGCAGCGCTTTTGAAGAGGCGGCAAAAAGATCCAGGATATGGACAAATGAACTTTGTAAAGAGATCCTTAACGAAGGCGGCATATCGACGACACAGAAGATCCCCGAAGAAATGAAAAAACTTTTTGTAACCGCATCCGAGATCCCTTACGAATGGCATGTACAAATAGCGGCGGCATTCCAGAAATATACGGACAATGCCGTTTCAAAGACCGTAAACCTCCCCAAATCGGCGACAAAAGAAGACATTAAAAACATCTTCTTCCTTGCTCACAAATTAAAATGCAAAGGGATCACGATTTTCAGGTCCGGATGCAAAAAAGAATCCGCGCTCTATATCAAGCCGGAAGACACGGGACGTATCGCTGTTGAGAGCGAATTTGCCGGAGGATGCCCTGTAAGCTATTGCGTGGATTAGACCTCATTTTGTCAATTTTACCGTAGCGCCTGTCAATACTTGACACCCCACATATATGGTGTGCTATACTCTTTATCCCCGCTACATAAAGCGGAATGACATAGAAAAGGGCGAATGCAAAATGAAGTGTCCGGGTTGCGGAAAAGACGAAGACAAAGTAATCGAGTCCAGGTCAATAGATGACGGCTCTGCGATAAGAAGAAGAAGAGAGTGCGTACTGTGCAAATCCAGGTTCACCTCATATGAAAGGGTCGAAGAAAAACCTCTCATGGTCATAAAAAAAGATAACAGCAGGCAGAACTATGACAGGAAAAAACTTTTGACCGGGATAAGAAAAGCCTGCGAGAAAAGGCCGGTAAGCGTTGAGGCGATCGAACAGATAGCCGATGAAGTGGAAAAACACCTTTATGCCGAGTACGGCCGGGAGGTCCCGACCGTAACTATCGGCGAAATAATAATGGACAAACTGCATGAGCTCGACCAGGTGGCGTATGTCCGGTTCGCGTCCGTGTACAGACAGTTTGAGAACGTCTCTGATTTTGTAAAAGAGATCAGGGGCTTGTCTTAACAGAGTTAAAAGATGGAAAAATTATGTTTTGCCGGAGGCTTCGTGTTAGCGGTTTGAGAAAGGCATTTTTCGCAATTGCCAGTCTTAAACTTCTATAGCTTGGCTTCTCAAAAGACATTCCTTACCGGAAAACTCTAAAAACACTATGAAGGGGGATCTTTATGCCGAACGAAGAGTTGAATTTGACCGAAAACGCTTTGAAAGTGCTCGATAAAAGGTATCTAAAAAGGGACGACAAAGGGAATGTAATTGAAAAGCCGATGGACCTTTTCAGAAGGGTGGCGCAGAACATCGCTTCCGCGGAAGTAAAGTTCACGTCCACGATAGAGGCAAAGCAATGCGAGGAAGAATTCTTTAAGATGATGTCTTATCTGGACTTTCTCCCCAACTCCCCCACTCTTATGAATGCGGGACGGGACCTTCAGCAATTGTCCGCATGCTTTGTTCTTCCCGTTGACGATTCTCTGGAGAGCATATTCGAAACGGTGAAAGAGACCGCGTTGATACACAAGAGCGGCGGCGGGACGGGCTTCTCATTTTCACATCTCCGCCCGAAAGATGACCTGGTCCTTACGACAAAAGGGGTTTCATCAGGGCCTGTTTCTTTTATGACCGTGTTCGATGCCGCGACCGAAGCCGTAAAACAGGGCGGGACCAGGCGCGGGGCCAATATGGGGATCCTCAGGGTTGACCATCCCGACATCCTTGACTTCATAACCTGCAAGAGGGACAACAGCAAAATAAACAACTTCAATATATCGGTAGCCGTAACTGACGAATTCATGGAAGCCGTGGAAGAAGGACGCATGTATGACCTGATCAACCCAAGGACCAAGGAAAAAACGAGACAGTACAACGCGAAAGAGATCTTCGACCTCATGTGCGAAATGGCCTGGAAGAACGGCGATCCCGGGGTCGTATTCATCGACAGGATAAACGCTTTCAATCCGACCCCGCTTGTGGGAGAGATCGAAGCAACTAACCCGTGCGGAGAACAGCCTCTCCTTCCGTATGAATCATGCAACCTTGGCTCGATAAATCTTGCAAAGATGACAAAACTGACCACGAACGGATCTTTTGAAATAAACTGGGAAAAGATCCGAAGGACCGTGCACCTTGCCGTAAGGTTCCTGGACGACGTCATAGAAATGAACCGCTATCCGCTGAAAAAGATAGAAGAGACCACAAAATCCAACAGGAAAGTCGGGCTTGGCGTAATGGGATTCGCGGACATGCTCATAAGGCTGAATATCCCTTACAACACGAAAAAAGCCATCGCGATCGCCGAAAAGGTCATGAAGTTCATACAGGAAGAAAGCAAGAAAGCTTCCGAAAAGCTTGCGCTGGAGCGCGGCGAATTCGCGAACTTCAAAGGCAGCATATATGATGTGCCGAACGGGCCTAAATACAGGAACGCAACGACAACAACGCTTGCGCCGACCGGGACCATAAGCATCATAGCCAGCTGTTCCTCCGGGATAGAGCCATTGTTCGCGATATCTTATATAAGGCGCGTAATGGACAATACCGAATTGGTCGAGGTCCATCCGATATTCAAGCGCGTCGCGAAAGAAAGAGGCTTCTACAGCGAAGAGCTCATGAGAAAGATCGCCGAGCACGGCTCGCTTGCCGGCATAGACGAGATCCCTGAAGATATTAAGAGGGTTTTCGTGACCGCTCACGACATAAGCGCCGAGTGGCATATCAGGATGCAGGCAGCTTTCCAGAAATACACGGACAATGCCGTATCAAAGACCGTGAATTTCGCCAATACGGCGACGGTAGAGGATGTTAAGAGCTCTTATCTTTTCTCATATAAAGAAGGATGCAAGGGCGTTACCATTTATAGGGACAAGAGCCGTGAGACTCAGGTGCTCAACATCGAGAGCAAGGCCCAGCCGGAAGCAAAGAAACATTCCGGAATAGTCCCGAGGGAAAGGCCGTCGGAAACGCTCGGCAGGACGCTTAGGGTCGGGACCGGCTGCGGCAATCTTTATGTGACCATAAACGAGGACAAGATGGGGCTTTGCGAAATATTCGCGAAAATGGGCAAATCCGGCGGATGCGCCGCGTCACAATCCGAAGCGATAAGCAGGCTGATCTCTCTTTGTCTCAGGTCGGGCATAGAAAAGGAAGCGATACTCAAGCAGGTAAAAGGGATCAGGTGCCCTTCTCCTCTCTGGGTGAACGGCGGCATGATACTTTCCTGCCCGGACGCCATAGCAAAGACCATAGAAAAATACATAGAAAGCTCAAACGGTAATGGCAATGGTAACGGCCACGGGCACGTGGAAGATGAAATGGTCCTTGTAGACCCCGCAGTAGCAAAGGCCATGGCAACAGCACCCGTCCCGCTAGCCCCTCAGGTAGCCGTGATGGACGAGCGCGAAATAAGGACAGACATGTGTCCGCAGTGTCCCGATTGCGGCAGCATGGTCGACTTCTCCGAAGGATGCATCGTATGCAAATCCTGCGGATATTCTAAGTGCTGGTAGGGAAAGCACGCTGCACTACGGCTCGCTTCGCTTACAGCACGGCCCTCGACAGGCTCGGGCCTACGGCTTACAGCTCCGGAAAGCCGTAAGCTGTAGCGAACGAAGAGAGCGTGCCGTAGTGAGTCCCGATTTGTCGGGACGAACGTGCTGGTAACTAGAAAAATTAAAGTGAATAACCCATCCAACAAGATCCTCGCTTTCATCGGTGACGGCGAAGGAAAAACCTCTGCTGCGATAGGCCATGCCATACGCGCCGCGGGCCACGGCAAAAAAGTCGCGGTCGTACAATTCTTAAAAGGCCAGGAACGCTGCGGCGAATACAAGTTTTTATGTAAGGGTGGGTTTCAAGCCCTGCCTGACCGGCAGGCAGGCCGTCCTCTAATAGATATTCATCTTGTTGGCGACCCTTCGTTCTTCCTGGATCCGTCAAAAAAAGAACCGCACGCGAAAAAAGCCGCGGAAGGTCTGGCGCTTGCGAAAAAGCTTATAGCGTCAGGAACATATTTTCTCGTCGTACTTGATGAGATATTCGACGCCGCGGCGGCAGGGCTGATAACGAATAACGACATTGGGGAATTGATCAATACTGTACGGGCGATTCGCGAATCGCCCCTCCCCGGCGGAAATAATTTAATTCTCACAGGAAGAATCCTGCCGCCGGAACTATCGCGCAAGATCGACCTTATCACACAAATGAAAAAGATAAAACATTATTACGATCTGGGGGATAAAGGGATTGAGGGATTGGATTGGTGATCATCTGTTAAGCACTTGCTCCAGCCCCACGCCCGCCATCATAGCCGCGCAGGCAATGACCCGAGGGGCAAGCGGCGGGAACCCTTTGGAGATATCGGCTTCCTCATCCCCGACAATATAGACATTTTCCTTGATCTTGCGCACCGCTATAGGTTTTTCGTTCGAAATGCCGGCCATTCCGCTTCCCATGATAAGAAGTTTGCCGGAATTGCCGAAAGTCTCGAGAAAAAGTTTTTTTGACTCCGCGCTGTCAAAGGCCTCGAATATGATATCCCTGTCTTTGAACTGCCCGGCGATATTGTCTTTATCAAGAAAAAGTTTTTTCGCCATGATGTATACGTCCGGATTGATGCCGATGAGCCTTTTTGCCGTCATCTCGACCTTTGAAAAACCTATCTCGTCCAAAAAATAATTCTGCCTATTCAGGTTGCTCGGCTCTATCACATCATGGTCGATCATCTCGATATCCCCGAACCCCGAGCGCACGAGCACGTTCGCGATATTTGACCCCAGCCCTCCGCAGCCGGCGATGCCGACCTTTGCCCTTTGGACTTTCACGATCTGTTCTTTTGACATATACTTCAACAGTGCGGCATAAAAGTTCTTCATCTTCTATCCTCCGCCAACGAACGAAACGATCTCTATCTTATCTCCGGATTTTAACGCTGTCGAAGCCCAGTTATTCTGGTCTATTATCATCCCGTTCAATTCAACGGCCGTTCTTTCTTTTTTTACTGAAAGCGCACCTATTAGCAGGTCGACATTTGTAACGCCGGATCCAAGATCTTGTTTTTCTCCGTTTATTATCAGTTCCATTCTCTTATTCCTTGAAGAGCCAGGTAGAAAGATATCTTTCGCCGCTGTCCGGAAGGATCACGATAATATTCTTCCCTTTGTTTTCCGGCCTTTTCGCAACTTCCACGGCAGCCCATAAAGCGGCGCCCGATGAGATCCCGACAAGTATCCCCTCTTCTTTCGCCAGCTTCCTAGCTGTTATGCCGGCATCTTCGTCCTTGACCCTTATTATTTCATCTATCAAACTTTTATCCAGGACTTTCGGGATGAACCCGGCGCCTATGCCCTGTATCTTATGAGGGCCCGGGACACCGCCTGAAATGACCGGAGAAGAATCCGGCTCTACCGCGATGGTCTTAAATCCTTTTTTCTTTTTCTTTAGTGTCTCTGATATCCCCGTGACCGTCCCTCCGGTCCCCACTCCTGCAACCAGGATATCCGCTTTGCCGCCCGAATCTTCCCATATCTCTTTGGCCGTGATCTCCCTGTGGACCTTGGGATTTGCCGGGTTTTCAAACTGCTGCAGGATAATGGAGCCCGGGATATCTTTAAGCAGCGCCCGCGCCTTGTTAACGGCCCCTGTCATGCCTTCTGGGCCTGGAGTGAGAACGACCTCTGCCCCCAATATCTGCAAAAGTTGTCTTCTTTCAATGCTCATGGTTTCAGGCATAGTGAGTATCAATTTATAGCCTCTGGACGCGCAGATAAAAGCAAGCGCGATCCCAGTATTCCCGCTGGTAGGCTCTATTATCGTACCGCCTTCCTTAATAAGCCCCTTTTGTTCGGCGTCTTCTATCATAGAAAGGGCAGTCCTGTCCTTTATGCTGGACAATGGGTTGAAAGATTCTATCTTCGCGATTATGTTCGCATATAGGCCTTTGCCTGTTTTTTTAAGCCTTACTAGCGGCGTATTCCCGACAGTCTTTGTTATGTCTTCGAATATCTTTGCCATGTCTTTACCTCCTAAATGATATAAGCGAACTTTTGGGACATCTCTTTTTGGATCTCGGCGAGTTCCGCCAGTGTTACGGCCCGCATTCGATCTTTCATCCATTCGGCTATCTCGTCCCAGATAATATTGGCTGCACAATCATCGCTTTTATCCGATAAACATATCGGGCCTTCAAGGCATTCTACAATATCGCAAAAATTTATTTCGCCTGCCGGCTTAGAAAGCAAATATCCTCCCCTTGCTCCTCTTAAGGACCTTAACAAACCCGCGTTTTTAAGCATCAGCGCCAATTGCCCCAGATATTTTTCGGAAAGTCCCAGTCTCTTTGAAACATCTTTTATAAGCACCGGCCCTTGGTCGGAGTTAGCGGCAATATCCAAAACAAGTTTTGTTCCGTATCGTCCTTTTGTTGATATATTCATAAACACCACTATTTCTATCGATTTAGTAGTATTTAACCATATTTGACAAATAGTTGTCAACAGGTTATTAGCTTTTCTGTGGATAACTATATCGTTGACAATATGTGGCTCCCACATCATAATGGCCCCTAGATATGAACAACGCGCCTAAAACACTTATAGTTTTTTACTCGTTCGAGGGTAGTACAAGGTTTATTTCAGATGCGATCGCACAAGAGATAAAAGCGGATATTCTAGAGCTAAAAGTGCGGGATGACATAAAAACAAAAGGTTTCATGAAATACATTTGGGGCGGCAAACAGATTT
The DNA here is from genome assembly GCA_022709925.1 of Candidatus Margulisiibacteriota bacterium. Lineage (GTDB taxonomy): Bacteria > Margulisbacteria > WOR-1 > JAKLHX01 > JAKLHX01 > JAKLHX01. The sequence goes on along the minus strand of JAKLHX010000001.1, from coordinate 2,587 downwards.
TTCAAAAAAAGTCCCCGGAACTCCTTCCTTTTGACAAAGATCCGAACGATTATGAGCTTATTTTCATAGGCACTCCTGTCTGGGCATTTACCTACGCTCCGGCTCTGCGGACTTTCTTCAACAAGATAAAACTTAATGACAAAAAGGTCGCATTATTCTGCTGTCATGAGTGGGGTCCCGCAAAAACCATAGGGGATATGAAGAAAGAGCTGGAAGGTAGCGACGTAATAAGCGAGAACGACTTCGTGAATGTCCTTAAAAACCCTCAGCAGAACTCTTTGAACGCTAAGATTTGGGCGGATAATATCATAGGGATGTTCAAATAACTATTGCCACAGCGGCAATCCGGTTTTCCCGTCTTTTCCTCGGACCAGCTCAGCCCCGATCAATTCCTGAATAAAGAACTCCGCCGCGAATATCTCGGTGCCGGGCATAAGGTGCCCGCCGAAAGCATTGCCATCCATATCCGCAAGCGTTATATGCGCGTGGACCATTATTTCGCCGTCCTTTATGGAAATATTGCCCATGCAGGCCGCTATTTCCAGCTTTTTGTTCAATTCCACGCATCCTGTATATTGTTTCTTTTCCTGGTCATAATATCCGAGCTTCGCATTGCGTACTGCTCCTATCAGATTAAAAACTCCAAGCCTTATATTATTTTGTTTGCAAAAGCCATTAAGCTCGGCAAGAAGGTCTTGCCCCGCTTCAAAACGTCCGATAAATGTGCGCCCGGGTTTTGGTTCTATATGCATATGCACATTATATAATGATGTTATAATCTACTTCAAATGAGCGAGAATGCCCTTAAGGTCCGAGCCAATAAGATAATCGATATCCTTGCAAAAACATATCCGCATGCAAAGATCGCCCTGGAATACAAAACCCCGTTCCAGCTGGCCGTCGTAACGATACTCTCGGCGCAATCAACGGACAAGCAGGTCAATAAGATATCCCCGGCGCTCTTTAAAAAGTACAAGACCATAAAGGCGCTCGCCCAGGCCGATCAAAAAGAACTCGAGACATATGTGCATTCAACAGGTTTTTTTCGCAACAAGGCAAAGAACGTAAAAGCAATGTCGCAGATGGTGCTGGACAAGTTCAGGGGGGTCGTTCCGGACACAATGGAAGAACTGCTGACATTGCCGGGGATCGCAAGAAAAACGGCAAACGTGATATTGTTCAATGCCTTCGGAAAGAACGAGGGCATAGCCGTGGACACGCATGTTAAGCGCCTGTCCCAAAGGCTCGGGCTCTCTAGGAACGACGATCCCAACAAGATAGAACAGGACCTGCTAAAGCTGTTCCCGAGAGATCTGTGGGGAAAGATCAATCATTATCTTATCGACCACGGCAGGAATATTTGTGACGCGAAAAAACCGAAATGCGCGATATGCCCCGTAGCAAAGCTGTGCCCTTCTTATAAAATCTTTGTAAGGGCGGGTTTTAAACCCGCCCCGAAAAAATGATCATGACGAAACCTTTGATCTACGTCATCCAAAAGCATCATGCCTCTCATCTCCACTACGACCTGCGGCTTGAGCACGATGGAGTGCTCAAAAGCTGGGCTATCCCAAAAGAGCCCCCGGGAACTCCCGGGATAAAGCGTCTTGCTATTGCGGTCGATGACCATGAAATAGGATACGAAAAGTTCGAAGGAGAGATCCCTAAAGGCAGTTACGGCGCAGGGACAGTAAAGATCTGGGACAATGGCTCATATAAGGCGGAAAAATTCGACAAAGACCATGTGATCATCGATATAAAAGGAAAAAGACTGAAAGGGATTTATTATCTCGTCAAATTGAAGGGCCAAGAAAAAAACTGGCTTTTCTTTAAAAAATGATCTTTATCTGGGCCCGTACTTCCTTACGAGGTCTTCCCTGGAAAACGCTTTACTTATAAAATAATCCTCTTTACCTTCTTTTACGTCTTCTACCAAAGGCTTTATTTGAGAATTTATCTCCTCTATTTCCGCGTCCGAAAGCGCTTCGCTGCGCATCCGATCTATCAACCCGGACATATCAGCCACTCCGGTTCTTTTCAAAACACCCAGCATATAATTCAGGGATGAAAAGTATATATTGATCTTTGCGCAGGTCTCCTTTATTCCCTCCGTATTTTTCTGAGAAATGCAGTCCCGGATCGTTGTTTTATAGGCCTCTAGTTCCATAATATCGTTCCCCACGCCTAGGCTCATAAGCTCTCCCAGAAGCTGTTCGTCCGGCAAATCCATCCTCCTGGCTATAAGCGTTGAAAGTCCGCCCGCTTCATCCGATCTGCCGGTAAGGTCCTGTCTCACATGCACCATTTCATGCCTCATTATGTTCATTAATTGCTGCGGCCCTTTTTCCTTAGCTTCCCGGACATATTTCGGGGCTATATAAACAACACAAAACGCCTCTTTTGTAAGGAACTGCGCATAAGCGAACCCGCCGTTCACAAAAGCAACCCTCATGGTCTTGCAGGCCCCCGCCTCAATATCCGGCGCGGCTATATCCTGGTAATATTCCAGGTCTTTCACTCCTTGCGGGAGTGTTTTGTCGGTAACGAACATCACCGGACATTTTGAAGCTTTATAGGCCCCTTCAGA